>NZ_JBFUGW010000172.1:0-13933 GCF_056402735.1 Rhizobacter sp. P3_C12 | reverse complement strand
GCGTGATCAACGAGAACACGGCCGATGCAGGCCGCGAGCAGCCGGCCTCGGCGCCGGCCGCCGCGGTGCCGCCGCCGGTGGTGGCGGCTATCACCCCGAAGCCGGTGCCGGCCCCGGCGCCGGTCGAACGCAAGCCGGCCGAAAAGCCCACTGAAAAGCCGGCAGACAAGCCCACCGAAAAACCCGCTGCCAAGCCCACCGACAGCGCCCGCGCGCAGGCCCTGCTCGACGGCAAGCCCGCCACGCCCGAGGCGGCCGGCCGCTTCGTCGTGCAGGTCGGTGCGTTCGCCGAGGTCACCGCCGCCCGCGAGGCCCGCCACAAGGTCGAGAAGCTCGGCCTGAAGACCTACACGCAGGTCGTCGAGACCTCGGCGGGCAACCGCATCCGCGTGCGGGTCGGCCCGTTCGCCTCGCGCGACGAGGCCGACCGGGCTGCCGCGAAGATCAAGACCGCCGGCCTGCCGTCGGCCATCCTGACGCTGTGACGGCGCACGATGGGCTGGGTCGATGGGGTCTTTCTCGGCATCCTGGGTCTCTCCGTCCTGGTGGGGCTCGTGCGCGGCCTGGTGTTCGAGCTGCTGTCGCTGGTCGGCTGGTTCGCGGCCTGGTTCGCCGCGCAGTGGCTGACGCCGATGGTCGCGCCGCACATCCCGGTCGGCCGCATCGGCTCCGGCATCAACCATGCGGCTGCGTTCGCGCTCACCTTCGTCGCGGCGCTGATCGTCTGGGGCATCCTGGCGCGGCTGCTGCGCTTCCTGATCCACGTGACGCCGCTGAGCCTGATCGATCGGCTGCTGGGCGGCTTCTTCGGCCTGCTGCGCGGCGTGATCGTGCTGCTGGCCATCGGGCTGGTGGTCGGCATGACGCCGATGGTGACTTCGCCGGCCTGGACCAGCTCGGTGGGCGCGCCGTGGCTCAATGCCACCCTGGCGGCCTTGAAGCCCGTGCTTCCGCCTCAACTCTCTTCCCACCTGCCCGCATGACGCGGGCCGGTTGAACCAGCAAGGACTCTCCCATGTGCGGCATCGTTGGCGTGATCTCGAAAACGCCGGTCAACCAGCTGATCTACGACGCGCTGCTGCTGCTGCAGCATCGCGGCCAGGATGCCGCCGGCATCGTCACGATGCAGGGCACCAAGTGCTTCATGCACAAGGCGCGCGGCATGGTGCGCGACGTGTTCCGCACCCGCAACATGCGCGGCCTGCCGGGCACCGTGGGCCTCGGCCAGACGCGCTACCCGACGGCCGGCAACGCCTACAACGAGGAAGAGGCCCAGCCCTTCTACGTGAACGCGCCGTTCGGCATCGTGCTGGTGCACAACGGCAACCTGACCAATGCGCACTCGCTGAAGCAGGAGCTGTTCGACATCGACCGCCGCCACATCAACACCGAGAGCGACACCGAGGTGCTGATCAACATCCTCGCGCACGAGCTCGAGATGGCCGCGCGCGACCTGCCGCTGACCACCGAGGAGATCTTCAAGGCGGTCGGCGCGGTGCACAAGCGCATCAAGGGCTCGTACGCGGTGGTCGCGCTGATCGCCGGCTACGGGCTGCTGGCCTTCCGCGATCCGTACGGCATCCGCCCGCTGTGCTTCGGCGAGGCGATGACGGCGGACGGCCCCGAAGTGATGGTGGCCAGCGAATCGGTGGCGCTCGAAGGCACCGGCCACAAGCTGATCCGCGACGTGGCGCCGGGCGAGGCCGTCTTCATCGACCTGGACGGCAAGCTCCACACCCAGCAGTGCGCCGAGAACCCGACGCTGAACCCGTGCATGTTCGAGTTCGTGTACCTCGCACGGCCTGATTCGGTGATGGACGGCGTGTCGGTCTACCAGGCGCGGCTGAACATGGGCGAGACGCTCGCGCAGCGCCTGATCTCGACGATGCCGCCGAGCGAGATCGACGTGGTGATCCCGATCCCCGAGTCGAGCCGCCCGTCGGCGATGCAGCTCGCGCAGAAGATCGGCAAGCCGTACCGCGAGGGCTTCGTGAAGAACCGCTACGTGGGCCGCACCTTCATCATGCCGGGGCAGGGCGTGCGCAAGAAATCGGTGCGCCAGAAGCTGAACGCGATCGCCGTCGAGTTCAAGGGCCGCAACGTGCTGCTGGTGGACGATTCCATCGTGCGCGGCACCACCTCGAAAGAGATCGTGCAGATGGCGCGCGAGGCGGGAGCACGCAAGGTCTACATGGCCTCGGCTGCGCCGCCGGTGCGCTTCCCGAATGTCTACGGCATCGACATGCCGACCAGCGAAGAGCTGATCGCGCACAACCGCAGCATCGAGGAGATCCGCCAGTTCATCGGCGCCGATGCGCTGATCTACCAGGACGTGGCCGCGATGAAGAAGGTGGTGGGCGCGCTGAACCCGACGCTGAACGGCTTCGAGGCCTCGTGCTTCGACGGCTACTACGTGACGGGCGACGTGTCGGCCGCCGATTTCGACGCGATCGCGACGCAGCGCAAGTCGCAGGGCGGCGACGAGGAAGAGGGTGCCGACCGCTCGCGCCTCGCGCTGCAGAGCGCGACCACGGAGCGCAGCTGATGGCCGATGCGCCGGCGAAGCGGGGCATTCCGCGCGTCGAGCTGCCGGCCGACGTGCGGCGCGACACGCTCGCGGTGCGCGAGGGCCTGCCGCCGAGCGCCTGGGGCGAGAACTCCGAGGCGCTGTTCCTGACCAGCAGCTTCGTGCAGCCCGATGCGGCGAGTGCCGCCGCGCGCTTCGCGAATGAAGAAGAAGCCTTCATCTACTCGCGCTTCAGCAACCCGACGGTGACGATGTTCGAGCGGCGCCTGGCCGCGCTCGAAGGCGCGCAGGCCTGCATCGGCACGGCCAGCGGCATGAGCGCGATCCTGCTGCTCGGCATGGCGCTGCTGAAGGCCGGCGACCACGTGATCTGCTCGCGCAGCGTGTTCGGCTCGACGATCATGCTGTTCGGCCGCGAGTTCGCGAAGTTCGGCGTCGAGACCACGTTCGTCTCGCAGACCGATCCGGATGAATGGCGGCGCGCGCTGAAGCCGAACACGAAGCTGCTGTTCGCCGAATCGCCGACCAACCCGCTGACCGAGGTGTGCGACATCCGCGCGCTGGCGCAGATCGCGCACGAGGCCGGCGCGCTGCTGGCGGTCGACAACTGCTTCTGCTCGCCGGCGCTGCAGCGGCCGATCGAGTACGGCGCCGACGTGGTCGTGCACTCGGGCACCAAGTACCTCGACGGGCAGGGCCGCGTGATCGCCGGCGCGGTGTGCGGGCCGGAGCAACTGATCAACGACAAGTTCGTGCCGGTGATGCGCAGCGCGGGGATGTCGCTGTCGCCGTTCAACGCCTGGGTGGTGCTGAAGGGGCTGGAGACGCTGTCGATCCGGATGCAGGCGCAGGGCGAGCGCGCGCTGCAGCTGGCCGGCTGGCTCGAGCAGCAGCCGCAGGTGGCGCGCGTGTTCTATCCCGGCTTGCGTTCGCACCCGCAGCATGCGCTGGCGATGGCGCAGCAATCGGGCTCGGGCGGCGCGGTGGTGTCGTTCACCGTGAAGAGCGCCGATGCCACCGGCGCCCGCAAGAATGCCTTCCACGTGATCGACCAGACGCAGGTCTGCTCGATCACCGCCAACCTCGGCGACACCAAGACCACGATCACGCACCCGGCCAGCACCTCGCACGGGCGGCTCACCGAAGACCAGCGCCAGGCGGCCGGCATCACGCAGGGCCTGATCCGCGTGGCCGTGGGCCTGGACGACGTGCAAGACCTGAAGACCGACCTGCTGCGTGGCCTGGCCGGCCTCGACACCCTTTGATTCCATCGACCATGACCCGACCGATCCGCACCCGCATCGCCCCGTCGCCCACCGGCTTCCTGCACCTGGGCACGGCCCGCACCGCGCTGTATTCGTGGGCCTTCGCGCGCCACTTCGGCGGCGAGTTCGTGCTGCGCATCGAAGACACCGACGTGGCCCGCTCGACGCAGGATTCGGTCGACCAGATCCTCGCGTCGATGCGCTGGCTGGGGCTCGACTGCGACGAGGGCCCGATCTACCAGATGCAGCGGCTCGACCGCTACCGCGCGGTGGTCGACCAGATGCTCGCCGAGGGCAGYGCCTACCGCTGCTACACGACACCCGAAGAGCTCGACGTGATGCGCGAGGCGCAACGTGCGCGCGGCGAGAAGACCCACTACGACGGTCGCTGGCGCCCGGCGCCCGGCAAGACGCTGCCAGCGCCGCCCGCCGGCGTGGAGGCGGTGATCCGTTTCGCGAACCCGCACGACGGCATCGTCAGCTGGGACGACCTGGTCAAGGGCCCGATCAGCATCGCGAACAAGGAGATCGACGACCTGATCATCATGCGGGCCGACGGTGTGCCGACCTACAACTTCGCGGTGGTCGTCGACGACTGGGACATGGCCATCAGCCACGTGTTCCGTGGCGACGAGCATGTGAACAACACGCCGTGGCAGATCAACATCTTCCATGCGCTGAAGGCGCCGCTGCCGCTGTTCGGCCATGTGCCGGTGATCCTCGGCGACGATGGGCAGAAGCTGTCGAAGCGGCGCGGTGCGGTCAGCGTGACGGCGTACGAGGAGAACGGTTTCCTGCCCGAGGCGATGCTGAACTACCTGGCGCGCCTCGGCTGGAGCCACGGCGACGAGGAGCTGTTCACGCGCGAGCAACTGGTGTCGTGGTTCGACGGCAGCCACCTGTCGAAGAGCCCGGCGCAGTGGGATGCGGCGAAGCTCGCGTGGGTCAACGCGCACTACCTGAAGACGATCGACGAGCGGCGCCTGGCCGCGTTGGTGGTGGCGCAGTTCGCGCGCCGCGGCATCAGCGTGTCGGAAGACGAAGCGGCTGCGCGCTGCGGGCTGTTCAAGGACCGCTGCTCGACGACGGTGGAGCTGGCCGACTGGCTGCAGATGTATTTCGCCGACGTGGCGCCGAGTGCCGAAGACCTGGCGGCGCACGTGACCGATGCGGTGAAGCCGGCGCTCGCGACGCTGCGCGAGAAGTTCGCTGCGAGCGAGTGGACGAAGCCCGCGATCGCGGCCGCGATCAAGGAGACGCTGGGTGCACACGGGCTCAAGATGCCGCAGCTCGCGCATGCCGTTCGCGTGCTGGTGTGCGGTCGTGCGCAGACGCCGTCGGTCGATGCGGTGCTCGAACTCTTCGCGCGTGAAAAAGTTTTGAGCCGCTTGCAGAGGGCCTGAAAAATCTGCCTATAATCGTGGTCTTCGCTACTGAGAACAGCGCAGCGCCAGAAGGAAGGCTGAAAAGTCAACCCGATGGCCACCAGAATTTTCGGATTCATGGGGGTATAGCTCAGCTGGGAGAGCGCTTGCATGGCATGCAAGAGGTCAGCGGTTCGATCCCGCTTACCTCCACCAAGACTCCAAAGTCTCGGGGCGCGTTGTTCAGAGTGGTGGAGGTGTGAAAGTTTCAGTCCCCTTCGTCTAGAGGCCTAGGACACCACCCTTTCACGGTGATTACAGGGGTTCGAATCCCCTAGGGGACGCCAAGTTTGGCGGGGCTTGCGCAGAGAGCGATGCTCGAAGCGAAATCCCGCTGCGGTAAGAAGAATTGGAGTGGTAGTTCAGTTGGTTAGAATACCGGCCTGTCACGCCGGGGGTCGCGGGTTCGAGCCCCGTCCACTCCGCCAACAAAAAACCCTTGTGAGTCAACGACTTACAAGGGTTTTTCCGCTTTCTGAGCTGCCTATTTTTTGTGCGCGCAGCGCCTCATATTCCAAAGTTTGGAATATCGATGCCAAGAAGGGGGTTCGCCCTGCGCTCGCTGATCACTGTCGGCGTTCGCTTTCTCTCTTCAGGTTCACCCACTTTCTGAGGACGCCGGACTCGATCAGGTCGAAGGTTCCTGCCTTCGCTTCGATCTCGGTCGGGTACTCTCGCTTGCCGAGTTGGCCCCGCACCCGAAGGCGATAGGCGCCCTTGAAGGTCACCAGCTCGACACGGATGCCGTCTTGCTTGATGGCCTGGACACCCGGGCGCTTGCGGATCCAGCGCACCGAAGAAACGAATCGCTTGCGCCGGTCCAGGTGGCGCCGAACCGACGCAAGGTGTCCTGTCGCCAAGCGCGTGCTGGTCAACTCGTCGCAGCACTGCTCGCCGACTTCCATGGCACCCCACTTCTCGTGTTCAACGAGGAAAGAGTGCCGGATCTCCGTGCCGCAGTACTCGCATTCGCCGTACAGGCCGCCAAGGTCCTCATGCCCGATGAAGGTCCAGCCGCTTTTCGGAGGAATGATCCCGTGCTCTGCCGCGTGGCAACCGCTGCAAAGCGTCTCGCACATGTGATGTGGGTACTCCCATGGCTTTCGACCCGGGATGTACCGCTTGTGATGAACATGCAAGCGAACGCCCTCAGAGCGCCGGCACTGCTTGCACGCGAATTCGTCGAGCAGCAGCACCTCAGCCCTGAACTGTTTCCACGATGCACTTCGATATCCGTCCATGAGCAGTCACGTGTTGTTGTTGAGGGGAGCGTGGCGCACTAACGCGTCGGCTTGGCCACGCGGATGCGCCTGCGGTCGTACACCTGCCGAACCATCCTCTCGCTGCTGTGCATCGTGGCGTCGAGCGTGTCCGTCGCGCCAGAGGCCAGCTTGTCGCTCACGCCCTTTGGTCGGCAATCCTGGAGCGAGAATGGCTCGAATGGAATCGACCGGCGCGCGGCCTCTGCGACGCACTCGACCATCAGCTTGGACAGCGTGGCCTTCCAGCCGCCCTTCGTGTAGCGCTGCCCGCTCATATTCCCGAATATGTACCAGGTGCCAGCGACCTTGTTTCGCTTCAGCGCCAGGGCCTCGTCGACCGTGCTGCGCAGGTCTGCACTCCACTCGATGAGTCCCCTTTTGACTGCTTCTCCGCGCTGTCGCTTCGCGGCCTCCCAGAGAATTCCATCTGCCGTGATCTGATCACGCGTCAAGGCCCGAACCTCTACAGATCGGCGAAGGCAAAGCCAAGCCGTGCGCAGTGCAAGTCCGACAATGTGCTGCGGACCACCCATGCGTCGACCGATCTCGACCGCCAACGCAAGCTCTGCATCCGTGACCAGGCGATCTCGCCGACGTGTGGCCAGTTTTTCAACGCCATCGAATGGGTTGATCACGATGAGGCGAATGCGGACTCCGAACTCCAAGACCACCCGTGCAAGCGCGATCTCCTTGTTCCCTTTCTCCGCGCGCGGCCGAGGATTTCCATCCTTGTCTCGAGCCAGCTGGCAGGCGTCAAGATACGCGTAGGCGTCCGACTTCTCCATCTGGCCAACATGCATGACACCGAACGCTCGCTTCAGCATAGAAAGCTCGCGCTCGTTCTCACGCAGCGTACTGTCGGCCCGCTTTCCCTGCGAGCCGTCAGGCAGCGCTCGTTGTCTGGCAAGCCATGCGTCGGCGAGCGCGGCGAAGGTGCCCTCTGTGGGTGCGCCCATCTCGATGTCTGCCGCGCGCTTGATTGCGTCCCGCCTCAGCTCTGCAATCTTCGTGACGCTGCTGATCGCGCAGGTGAGTCGGAACGCCCAGGTGCCATCGGGCTTCTTGTAGCCGATGGAGTACAGGCGTGCTCCCCGCCGCTCATATACGCGGTACGGAAGTCCGTCCGCGCGTTCTCTACGGCGATTCATAGGTTCAACATGAAGTCGAGTCGAGGACCGATGCGCTTTGGACCGGGTGCTTGGCCAGACATGCGTGCAAGGTAGTAGGTGCGGTCTACCTTGGGTACATCTCCGCGACGTGCGGGCGGCTCGTATATCCAGCCGCGGTCATCCAACCATGCGGCGATGCGGTTCGGCCGCTTTGCTCCAGTCAATTCATGCAGTTCTGCGGCAGTCAGGGTTAGCGTGGAGGGCGAGGCGGGATGGGGTGTCACGAAGGGCCGTGGATGCGCGGAGGATGAGTGGCTCGTTGACGTGGTGCTGGGAATCATGAATCGATTGCAATGAGGCTGCCGAGGTAGTGCTCGGCGGCGTCCATGAGGTAGGCTGGCTGTGCCTCTGCATCGTTTTCCCCGACCATGACGTTGGCGGCGAGCGCGCAGTCGAGGAGGAAGAGCGCAATTTCTGATGGCTGCAGCCCGTCGATGCGCRATGCGAGATTCCCGACTCCGCAGTCGTACAGGCCTTCGAGGGTGGCGCGATGCCGCCATGCGATGGACTCACAGACGAACCTGGCGACCAGTCGCAGGTCGAACGCGCTGCGTTCAGTGGCAAGGGCTCGCTCGCGCACGCGCTTGAGGAGGTCGAGCCGGCTGCGGCTCGCGAGGACGGCGGGCGTGGCGTCCTCGTCGATCGCCTTGTGCCTCTGCGCGCGAGCGGGCTTGGTCGTCGGTGCCGTGCTCGGTGGCACTTGATCACCAGCGGTGCTGCCGGCGATGGAGTCCACGGTCGAGTCCGGCGCCTTGTGCATCTCGTCGTGCGAAGTCCCGCCCACTGTCATCACTGACTCAGCATGCGACTCGGCCGGTTGGGTCTGTGTCGGGCTCGGCGCAGCCGCCACAGCGGCTTTGGGTGCGCGCGGAACGACACGCAGCAGGTGGACCCTCTTCTTCTCGGCGAAGCAGTCCGGATCAGTGCAGACGTCTGCACCGCCACGCACCGAGGCAGAAGCCCGGTCGGTGCCCTTGCCATCGAGTTCGACGATGTCCGCGAACTCAGGCGCGTTGCCCGAGCGCTTCCAGCAGTCGGTGCAACTGCCGGCGTCCGGCAGCAGCTCGGCGTCGGCGATGTCGAAGACGGCGTCGTGCAGGTCTAGCGAGAACTTCTCGCTGAGCAGGGCCTGAATGCTGCGGTGGCTGGCCTTTCCACCGGCAGCGAGCCGGGCATGGGCGTCCTGCCGGATGTACTCCAGCGCCTTCTCCTGATAGCCGATCGACGGCAGACGTGCGATGAGCTGCGCCGCCTCGGTGCCGAACTCGTTGGCCAGGTACGCATCGCGCARSGCCGGGCCCGCATCGAGCAGYTTCAASCGGTTGTAGATGTGGGTGCGGCTCTTGCCGAACTTSGCAATGAGGTCCTCTGCGGACAGGCCGTCGTTCTGCATCATCGACATGAAGCCCTCGGCTTCTTCGAGCGGGTGCACGTCGACGCGCTGCAGGTTCTCCGCAACCTGGGCGCTGCGGGACTGTGCGTCGGTCATGTCGCGCACCATGCACGGTGCAGTCGCGAGGTCGACGAAACGAGCAGCCCGGACACGCCGGTGGCCGAAGACGATCTCGAAGCCGGCGCGTTCCGGCCGTGGGCGAACAAGGATCGGCTGGTGGATGCGGCCTTCTGCGACGATGTTCGCCGCCAGGTCGTCGATGCCGGTGAAGGTGCGGCGGGGATTGAAGGGGCTCTCGTGCAACTGGTCGAGAGCGATCGCGCGGATGGTTTCCATGGTTCGTCAGAGGTTGCTGTTCAGTGGACCAGGCGGCTTGCGAACTGATGGCGTTGGAAATCGAGCGAGTCGGCGCGCTCGATGAACGCGTTGCGCCAGCCCGACCAGGTGGTGTCTCGGCATGCGGGCGACATCAGGTTGACCCAGGTCACCGGCTTGACGCCGGGGAGAAGGGGCGGTGTCGTGCCGGGGTTCGGCAGGAGCTGTGCACGTGCGGTGGCCTCGGCGATCAATGCCGCCTTGAGCAGTCCCTGGGCGTGCGCGGCGTGAGCGACGTTCAGCGCGAAGCCGTTGCGGATCAAACGGACGAAGCGGTTCTCGAGGGTGACCCAGGCGGCGCCGACCTCGTCTTCAGCTGCGGCGGACAAGTCGCCGACATAGGCCTTGTGCGCTGCCAGCATGAGTGCCGCGAATTGGCCGTGCACATCGAGGTCGAGTTCGCGCTCGGCGATCCTGCAGATGAGCAGCGAGTGCTCGGCCAGGCTGTAGGGCCTGCAGGTGGCGCCGGTGAAGCGATTGAGGAGGCTGAGGTGGTGAGCGATCGTTCGCAGATCGATGTTGCCCGGAAACGGGTGCTTGAGCGACACCTCGGTGCCGGTTGCTGTCGTGATGAAGATCATGGCGTGGATAGCGGTGGAATGTGGAAGGCGGCCGTGGGAGGTCAGACGTGCAGGCCGGCGAAATCGAGGAACCGGGCCTCTGGGCCACAGGCGCCGCGGGCGTCGCGCACGAGCGCAACGAGCGTCGGGCAAGGAAGCCCGGCATCGGGGCAGGTGCAGAGGCGCTGGCCGGCGGCGTCGCAGGCGCCGTGGCGGCACAGCACGCAACCGCGTTCGGGTGCCACCTGAATGCAGGTTGCGGGGCTGGTCATGCGCCTGCCCAGTACATGCCCGTTGCCACGGAAAGAAGGGCAACCAGGCAGCCGACGGAAGCGCCCCAGACGAGGCCATGTCGCCAGCCGATCCGGTACTTTGCGTGGCCGATTTCGCGGATATCGCCGGCCATCAGTGCCCCCATCCAAGGAAGATTCTCGTGAAGGAGTTGCTCCCTGAACCCTTCCAGAAACACCTTGAGTTCTTCATCCGGAAGGGCGGCCCCGGCCTCGAAAGTTTCCCGCAGACTGAGGATCCTGGAAGGATGGACGGGGAACTTCAGCCACGGCTCGGAGGTGTGGGAGGCGGCCTCTTCGCTGCGCATGGTTGCGGGATCGGCAGCGGCTGATTTCGTCTGTGTGGTGGTGTTCATGATGGTTCCGTAGAAGGGTGTTCTTGCAGGAGCGGGCTCAGAAGTCGGTGGGCGCGAGCCAGCCGCCGAAGCCCCAGAGCAGGAGCAGCAGCAGATAGACGAGGGGCCAGCGGACGCGCGGATTGCGGTCGGCCCATGCTTCGAGGGGGAAGTGCGCGTGGCTCGCGCTCATGCGGCCACCTCGTCGAGGCGTTCGACGTTGCTGATCGAGCAGCCGGTCAGGTCGTGGGCAACGCGCTGCGCGTGTTCAGCATCGCGAGCCTTGACCTGGACGAAGGGCAGGACGCCGGTGTCGCAGGCGGCTGGGAAGCCGTTGCGGTCGTTGGGGTGGTAGTGGCAGCGGTAGCTGCGAGAAGCGAATGACAGTCCAGGCATGGCGGCCTCCAAACAAGGTGAGCGCCACGATAACCATATGGTTATCTGTTGTCAATAACCAATTGGTTAGTTGAGTAGCCTAAAGATGTCCATCCGATCGCAGTTTGGTGTTCTGGCGGGGGTGCTGGGGCGAGATCAGCCGTATCTCAGGCTGGGGCTCACGCCGCGCGAACGTCGACGAGGGAGACGGACTTTCGATCCTCTTGCGTCAAGTCGTCGCGCACGCGACGCTCTTCGTAGGTGGCGATGACTTGATGTCCGAACGCCTTCTGCACCGCATCCGCGAGCTGTGGCGGGACCTTGCCTTTGATGATGCGGCCATCGCTCGTCACGCCAAAGGTGTGACGAACGAGGCTGGCCTCGGCGAGGAGGCCGGTGACTTCATGAAGCGAAACCTCCTCTTCCTTCAGCTGGGCGAGGCGGTTTTCCAGAGTGAAAAGTTGCGAATCGCTGGCACTCCACCGTTGCGGCTCGCCGTAGGGCGTGGTCCATTGCAGCTGCGGCGCGGCTTGGGCCTCAATCAGCGTGTGCACCAGGTCTCGGTACTTCTTGATCGCCCAGGTGCCGTGCTCGGCGGCGCTCTGGGAGACATCAGCCGAGTTTGTCAGGCGAAGCAGTCGGTCAAGGGCGATGCGTCTGGGGTCGTCGCCAAGCAAATCGCTGTCGGTTTGAATCAGCAGCGTCATGCCGAATGAGCTCTGCGCTGAGCTGGGCCGTGCGGCCATGTTGAACTGGCGTTTCAGTGCGGACGGCAGGTGCCGGGCAGGGCGGCCAACGGTGGATTGGCCGACGCGCACATACAGCTCAGCGAGGGCGCTGGAAATCTGGCCAATCGCAAGAAGGTCAGCGTACTGGTCGGCGTAGCGTTGGCCTTCGAGGGTGAACTCGACGGTCTCATGCTCGCGGTGCTTGAGCAGGCCGAACAGCTCTCTCTGGAGTTGATCGCGATCGGCTTCGAGCGCGCGCAGTGAAAGCTGCCAGGCCAGGCGGGCGCCATCGGCCTCAATCACTGTGCGCTGTGCGGCGAGTGCATCGTCCGCCTGAAGTAGAAGATCCCGCAGTCGCGCAGCCTTCTTGGTTGCCGCCTCGGGGCTGATGTCTCGCCATCCGGTACTACTGAAGCGTGCCATCAATGCCTCCTGCTGCGACCTCAATTTCCAGGACATGCTGGTAAGGGCGAGCTGCCTGCCTCAAGCCAAGCCGACTCTCCCAATACCCGCGTACGACCTTCATGTGCGTGGCGTGCGGGTGATCGTCGGGGAGATCGATCACGCAGCCATGAATGAGGCTCGCCTCGGCATCGCTGCTGTGCCACTGCTCGCTGCTGAGTAGGCCTGCCTGAATGTCCGCCGGCAGGCGTTCGACGTCCGCGATATCGGCGTGATCGAGGTGCGTCACGGCGACGAGGCTGTCGGGCTCGGTGTTCGGGCTGACGAATGTGCCGCCAAGCCATTGGCGGCGATTGAGTCCACCGCGCAGCAGTCGTCCATGCAGCTGCAGCAGGGCGTCCCACAAATGGCGCCGGGTGGCGCTCTGTGGAAAGTGATTGACCAGGAGCAGCTCTACGTCTTCCAGCGTCGTCGGGTGCGGCTCGCCCGATCCTCGGATGGCTTGCAGCAGCTCTGAAAGTGGGTCGGACGGGCCAAGGGCGACCTCAAAGGCGCCCAGATCAAAGATCCGATCGGTCATCGACGGCCTTGGCCTTTGTCGGGGGTGTTCGCCTTGAGTGCCTCCGACAGCATCGGATGCTCGCGCAGGTAGGTGTCGATCATCTGGCGCTCAGGCTCGGCGAGGGCCAGGTACCCCTTCTGCAGCGCGATGAGTCGATCCAGAAATCCGGCTCCCGAGGTCGGGGGCTGGTCCGCGGCATCCATCCATCCAACCGGGAGGTCGTGCTTCTGCTCGATCTCGCGTGCCAAGTCCTCGCCGACGTTGCGCTGGCTCTTCCCTTCGGAAAAGAGCCGGTAGATCTGCGGCCGCTTCTTGCCGATGAAGTCCGCGAACGCGGCCGTGTTCCCGCCGTGGCGTTCGTTGATCAGCTGCTGCAGCCTGGTGAGGCGGATGTCGTGTTTCGTCACGGCGCGGATTTGACCAACGGAGTAACCTTTTGGTAAGTCCCCAAGTGGCTATTGCTTTGCGATAACCATATGGTTATCCTTCGGGCATGCTGCTCAAGAACTACTTGCGTGACCTGAAGGAAGACGAACGGCGCCTGCGCCTTGCTCGCGCTTGCGGCTCGTCCTGGTCGTATCTACGGCTGGTCGCATACGGCGCCCGTCAACCCTCCCTTGAACTGGCGCTTCGAATCGAGCTGGAGACCTCTGGCGCGGTTCTCGTCGAGGACCTTGTCCGGGATGTGGATCGAGTCGAAGCGCTTCATCGCTTTGTAGCCCTTCGGGCTTCGATGCGCGCTGGCGAGGTGCAGGCCGCGCTATGCGAGGGCCAACCGTGCTGACCCACACCGAAGCTACTGCAGTGCTTCTCCAGGCGAGGGCGGCCGGGCAGTGTGAAGAGACAGCGCTTCTCGCAGCGCTGCTACGAGCTGGCGCGCAGCCGGTACGCCGAGTACCAGTGTGGCTGGGGGTTGGCCTGCTGGTGCGGTCAGCGTCACCTGCAGCGCACCCAGCGGCCCCATCGGCGATGCGATCTCGGTGAACTCGACGCCCACCTGCGCGAACACCATTTCCACGCTCAGCCCCTCCGTCTTCTTCTCGCTCATCAGTTTCTCTTTCGTGCGCTCATTGGTGCGCAGTATGGCTACCAGTGCGCGGTCCATCCATAGCCCCTTCAAACGGCCCATGCCATGAATGTCCAAACCGCAGCCTTCAACCTCGTGCACGACCACCCGGGCGGCACCACGGCACTCGCGCCGCTGCTCGGCAAGAGCACGTCGACGCTGAACCACGAGGTCGACCCCAACTATGCAACCGCCAAGCT
>NZ_JBFUGW010000171.1:0-14024 GCF_056402735.1 Rhizobacter sp. P3_C12 | reverse complement strand
CGCGCTCCAGCGCCCGAGCCGGCCACGTCGCGCAGCCGCATCGCATCGCCCTCGGCACGCGCCTTGTACAGCGCGATCACCTCCAGCTCGCGCGGATCCTGCGCCAGCGCCTTCTCGCGCTCGCTCAGCTTCTGCAGCTGCGCGCCGTAGATCGCCTGCGGCACCGGCACGCCGGTCTGCTTGACCGACAGCCACACCACCGGCACCAGGTAGGCCACCAGCAGCACGATGTACTGCGCGACCTGCGTCCAGGTGATCGCGCGCATGCCGCCGAGGAACGAGCACACCAGCACGCCGCCCAGCCCGAGGAAGATGCCGACCTCGAAGGCCACGCCGGTCAGCCGCGTGGTGATCAGCCCGACGCCGTAGATCTGCGCCACCACGTAGGTGAACGAGCAGAGGATGGCCGCGGCCGCGCCGATCAGCCGCGGCGCATGGCCGCCGTAGCGCGCACCGAGGAAATCGGGAATCGTGAACTCGCCGAACTTGCGCAGGTACGGCGCCAGCAGCAGCGCCACCAGGCAGAAGCCGCCGGTCCAGCCCATGATGAACGCGAGACCGCCGTAGCCTTGCAGGTACATGGTGCCGGCCAGGCTGATGAAGGACGCGGCTGACATCCAGTCGGYCGCGGTCGCCATGCCGTTGTAGACCGCCGGCACGCGCCGCCCGGCCACGTAGTACTCGTTCGCGTCGGTGGTGCGGCAGATGATGCCGATGCAGGCGTACAGCGCGACGGTGGCCAGCAGGAAGGTGACGCCGATCCAGCGCTTGGGCAGCCCGGCCTGCTCGGCGGCGGCGAGTGCCGCGATGAACGCCAGCAGGCCCACGGTGTAGAGCCCGTAGACCTTGTGGAGCCGGCGAAGAAAGCGGCGCTGCTCGCCGGAGTCACTCATGGCCGGGATGGTCGGCGCCCGGCTGCGCCGCGTCCATCCGGTTCATCACCCACGCGTAGACGCCGATGACCGCGAGGAACACCAGCAAGGCGCCCTGCGCGCCGACCCAGAAGCTGAACGGCCAGCCGAAGAAGCCGAAGCCCAGGTCGCGCGCGAACCACGCGACGCCGAAGCCGACCACGAACCACACGGCCAGCAGGCCGGCGACGAGGCGCCGGTTGCGGCGCCAGTAGGCGGTGGGTTCGGCCGGCGTCACATCACGCTCAGCGTTTGGCCAGGCGCTGCCAGGTCTCGACGACGGTGTCCGGGTTCAGCGAGATCGACACGATCCCCTCCTGCGCCAGCCAGTCGGCGAAGTCGGGGTGGTCGCTCGGCCCCTGGCCGCAGATGCCGATGTACTTGCCGACCGCGCGGCAGGCCGCGATCGCGCGCGAGATCATCGCCTTCACGGCCGGATCACGCTCGTCGAAGTCGCGCGCCAGCAACTCCATGCCCGAATCGCGGTCCAGGCCCAGCGTGAGCTGCGTCAGGTCGTTCGAGCCGATCGACATGCCGTCGAAGTGCTCGAGGAACTGCTCGGCGAGGATCGCGTTGCTCGGCAC
Organism: Rhizobacter sp. P3_C12; assembly: GCF_056402735.1. Classification (NCBI taxonomy): domain Bacteria; kingdom Pseudomonadati; phylum Pseudomonadota; class Betaproteobacteria; order Burkholderiales; family Sphaerotilaceae; genus Rhizobacter; species Rhizobacter sp. P3_C12. The sequence goes on along the minus strand of NZ_JBFUGW010000171.1, from coordinate 12,529 downwards.
CTCGCACATCATGATGATGCGCAGCCCGTCCTGCCCACCCGCCGAGGCCCGCTTGAGCCCGTGCTCGGCCAGCATCTCGACGACCCGCTTCGCCTGCCCGACGGTGCGCACGAACGGCACCATGATCTCGACGTTGTCGAGCCCCATGTCGCTGCGCACGCGCTTCAGGGCCTCGCACTCCATCGCGAAGGCCTCGCCGAAGCTCTCGCTGACGTAGCGCGACGCGCCGCGGAAGCCGAGCATCGGGTTCTCTTCCTCGGGCTCGTAGCGCGAGCCGCCGATCAGCTTGCGGTACTCGTTGCTCTTGAAGTCGCTGAGCCGCACGATCACCGGCTTCGGCCAGAACGCGGCCGCGATGGTGGCCACGCCCTCGACCAGCTTGTCGACGTAGAACGCGCGCGGCGAGGCATGCCCGCGCGCCACCGACTCGACCGCCTTCTTCAGGTCGAGGTCGATGTTCGGGTAGTCGAGGATCGCCTTCGGGTGCACGCCGATGTTGTTGTTGATGATGAACTCGAGCCGCGCGAGGCCGACGCCGCTGTTGGGCATCTGCGCGAAATCGAACGCCAGCTGCGGGTTGCCGACGTTCATCATGATCTTGATCGGGCAGTACGGGAGCTCGCCACGCTGCACTTCGCTGATCTCGGTGTCGAGCAGGCCCTCGTAGATGTAGCCGGTGTCGCCTTCGGAGCAGGCCACGGTGACGAGCGCGCCTTCCTTCAGCGTCTCGGTCGCGTCGCCGCAGCCGACCACCGCCGGGATGCCCAGCTCGCGCGCGATGATCGCCGCGTGGCAGGTGCGCCCGCCGCGGTTCGTGACGATCGCGCTGGCGCGCTTCATCACCGGCTCCCAGTTCGGGTCGGTCATGTCGGTGACGAGCACGTCGCCGGCCTGCACGGTGTCCATGTCGGCCAGGCTGTGCACGATGCGCACCGGGCCGGTGCCGATCTTCTGGCCGATCGCGCGGCCTTCGGCGAGCACCGTGCCGCTGCCCTTCAGCTTGTAGCGCTGCTCGGCCTTGCCGGCCGACTGGCTCTTCACCGTCTCGGGGCGGGCCTGCAGGATGTAGAGCTTGCCGTCGGCGCCGTCCTTGCCCCACTCGATGTCCATCGGGCGGGCGTAGTGCTGCTCGATGGTCAGCGCGTAGCCGGCCAGCTCGGCCACGTCGGCGTCGCTCAGCGAATAGCGGTTGCGCAGCTCGGTGGCGGTGTCGACCGTCTTCACGAGCTTGCCCGACGCGGCCTTCTCGGCGGGCGTCGCGAACTCCATCTTGATCAGCTTGGAGCCGAGGTTGCGGCGGATGATGGCCTGCTTGCCGTTGCGCAGCGCCGGCTTGTGCACGTAGAACTCGTCCGGGTTGACGGCGCCCTGCACCACCGTCTCGCCCAGGCCGTAGCTGGAGGTGATGAAGACGACGTCGGTGAAGCCGCTCTCGGTGTCGATCGTGAACATCACGCCGGCGGCGCCGAGGTCGGAGCGCACCATGCGCTGCACGCCGGCCGACAGCGCCACGTCGCCGTGCGCGAAGCCCTTGTGCACGCGGTAGCTGATGGCGCGGTCGTTGTAGAGGCTCGCGAAGACCTCCTTCATCTTGTGCAGCACCTCGTCGATGCCGATCACGTTGAGGAAGGTCTCCTGCTGGCCGGCGAAGCTGGCGTCGGGCAGGTCTTCGGCGGTGGCCGACGAGCGCACGGCGAACGACGCGCCCGGGTGGTCGGCCGTCAGCCGCGCGAATTCGGCGCGGATGGCGGTCTCCAGCTCGGGCGGGAACGGCGTGGCCTCGATCCAGGCACGGATCTGCGCGCCGGCCTCGGCCAGCGCCTTCACGTCATCGGTGTTGAGGGTGGAAAGTCGATCCTGGATGCGCGCGGCCAGGCCGTTGTGCGCGAGAAACTGTCGGAAGGCGTGGGCCGTGGTGGCAAAGCCGCCGGGCACCCGCACGCCCGAGGCCGCCAGCTGGCTGATCATTTCGCCGAGGGAGGCGTTCTTGCCGCCGACCGCCTCGACGTCGGTCATTCTCAGATGTTCAAACGGTGCGACCAGGGCGGTCGCCAGGTTCGGAAGTGACRTGGGAAAGCTCCGTGATGTTGAGAAACCGGTGCTTCCCGCCCGAACCGCGAACCCGAGCAATGCTCCGAGGGCTCCAGCAGGCGACGCGCGGCCCAGCGCTTGAATTGTTCGAGTGGTGACATGGACCGTTGGGCGTTAGGGGGGCGATTTGGAAGGTTGGGGGCGATTTTACGGGCCTTCCTGCCTATCATCGATGCCTCAACGCCCCCCTGTTCACATGGCCAATCGCACTGTCTACTTCGTCTCCGACGGCACCGGGATCACGGCCGAGACCTTCGGCAACTCGATCCTGGCCCAGTTCGCGATCAAGCCGCGGCACGTGCGGCGCCCGTTCGTCGACTCCGAGGACAAGGTGCACCAGGTGGTGCGCGAGATCAACCATTCGTTCGACGTCGAGGGCCGCCGGCCGATCGTGTTCGTGACGCTGGTGAACCGCGAGATCCTGAACATCCTGAAGGCGAACAGCCGCGGCATGGTGCTGGACATGTTCAACACCTTCATCGAACCGCTGGAGGCCGAGTTCGAGATGACCTCGAACCACCGGGTCGGCCGCTTCCCGGACATCTCGAAGAGCCAGGAGTACACCGACCGCATCGAGGCGATCAACTTCTCGCTGGCGCACGACGACGGGCAATCGTCGAAGAACCTGGCCGAGGCCGACGTGATCCTGGTCGGCGTGAGCCGCAGCGGCAAGACGCCGACCTCGCTGTACCTGGCGATGCAACATGGCATCAAGGCGGCCAATTACCCACTGATCCCGGAAGACTTCGACCGCCGCGTGCTGCCGGCGGGGTTGGCGCCGCACCGGCGCAAGTGCTTCGGGTTGACCATTGCGCCGGAGCGGCTGGCCGAGATCCGCCATGAGCGGCGGCCCAACAGCCCGTATTCCAGCATCGAGAACTGCCGGCACGAGGTGTCGGAGGCCGAGGCGATGATGCGGCGCGAGAGCATCGCGTGGCTCTCGTCGACGCACAAGTCGATCGAGGAGATCGCGACGACGATTCTTCGGGATATTCGGCCAGATCGGTTGATGTACTGAGCGCTCTTTGTGCGGCGCGGCGGGTGGCSGGASGGGCTGGGGGCTCGGCTGGGGCGGTCGGCCCTGGCGGGCCGACTGCACGAAGAAGCTCGGCTTCGGGGGTGCATCGGCAAACTCCCGCCACTCACTTCGTTCGTTGTGGTCAAACACAGCCGATGAGTATGTCTACGAAGCGCGCTGGCGCGCGCCACCCCCGAAACCGAGCTTCTCCGTCGCCCCAGAAGTCGCCCCCAGCCCGTCCCGCCACCCGCCGCGCAGAACCAGCCGCTCTTGTTGGGGGAAAAGATTGAAGTGACCGACGAGCATGCGTGCGTTCGCGTGCCTTGCCGCTCTGTTTCAGATTCTCTGCCGCGCAGACTCGTAGAGACACACCGCCGCGGCGGCAGCGACGTTCAGCGACTCCTCGCCGCCTGGCTGCGGAATGCGCAAGGCCTGCGCGCAACGCGCCATCAGCGCAGCCGACACGCCCTGCCCTTCGTGACCCAGTACCCAGGCGCAGGGCCACGGCAACGTCGCGCGGTGAATCTCGTGGGGGGTGTGCGAGCTGGTGGCCAGCAAGGGGACGGTCAACGCCGCAAGTGCATCGGCTTCAATGCCCTCGACCAGGCTCAGTGCGAAATGCGCACCCATGCCGGCGCGCAGCACCTTCGGCGACCACAGCGCCGCCGTGCCCTTCAGCGCGATCACCTGAGTAAAGCCGAAGGCCGCCGCGCTGCGCAGCACCGCACCGACGTTGCCTGCATCCTGCAGTCGATCGAGCACGACGCTCGGCGCATCGGCTTGCAGCGACGCACCGCCCGTCCACGGCAGCACGAACACGATCGGAGCCGCCGACTCGAGCGTGCCGATGCCGGCCATCAGCGCCGCCGGCACCACGGCCACCTGCGGTGCGCGCTCGGCCAGCGCCCGCAGCGCCGGTACCTGCCAGCCCGCTTCGGTGATCACCGCCTGCGACGGCAGCCCGCCCCGCTGCAGCAGCGCCGCAGCCAGGTGATCGCCTTCCAGCAGCACCTCGCCGTGCTTGCGGTAGCCACCCGGATCGGCCGCCAGCTTGCGCAGCCGCACCAGCAACGGGTTGTCGCGCGAACTGATCGCCTTGATCGCTGCGGCCATCACTCGGCAGCCATCATTCGGCCGGCACCGCAAACACCACGGACACCGGCGCGCCCAACGGTACCAGCGCTTCGCGCACCGGCGCGAACGAGCGGCGGTGGTGCACGCAGGCGCCGTGCTGCTTCAGCGCGGCCAGGTGCATCGGCGTGCCGTAGCCCTTGTGCTCGTCGAAGCCGTACTGCGGGTGCTGCTCGTGCAACGTGAGGCACAAGCGGTCGCGGTGCACCTTCGCGAGGATCGACGCCGCCGAGATCGACTGCACCAGCGCATCGCCCTGCACGATGGCTTCGGCCGCCATCTTCAGCACCGGCAGGCGGTTGCCATCGACCAGCACCTTGACCGGCACCAGCCGCAAGCCCTCGACGGCGCGGCGCATCGCCAGCATCGTCGCCTGCAGGATGTTCAGCGTGTCGATCTCCTCGACGCTCGCCTCGGCCACCGCGCAGCACAAGGCCCGCTCGCGGATCTCGTCGTACAGCCGCGCACGCACCGCGGCCGACAACTTCTTCGAATCATCCAGCCCCTTGATCGGGCGCTGGTCGTCGAGGATCACCGCCGCGGCGACCACCGGGCCGGCCAACGGGCCGCGGCCGGCTTCGTCCACGCCCGCCACCAGGCCGATCGCGTCGAAGCGCAGGCCGAACTGTTCAGAACCGGAGGACTTTCTCGATCGCATCGGTGGCAGCCAGGGCAGTGTTGCAGCGCAGTCGGTGGTGCAGTTCGGTGAAACGCCGGGCAATGGCCGCGGACTCTTCCGGCTTGTCGAGCCAGGCCAGGCCCGCAGCCGCGAGTTTCTGCGGCGTCGCGTCGTCCTGCAAGAGCTCGGGCACCGCGAATTCCCCGAGCAGGATGTTCGGCAAACCGACCCACGGCTGGTAGCCCATGCGCTTCATCATCTGCCAGCTCAGCCAGTTCATCGCGTAGGTGATGACCATCGGCCGCTTGAAGAGCGCCGCCTCGAGCGTCGCCGTGCCGCTCGCGATCAGCGTGACGTCGCAGGCGGCCAGCACCTCGTGCGAGCGGCCGTCGAGCAGCTCGACGCCCACCCCGCCCGCATGCTCGACCACCATCGGCTCGACCAGCGAGCGCAGCCCCGGCACCACCGGCAGCAGGAAGCGCAACTGCGGCCGCTRCCGCTTCATCAACGCCGCCGCGGCCAGCAGGCGCGGCGCGATGTACTCGACCTCGGAGCGCCGGCTGCCGGGCAGCAGCGCAACGACCGTTTCACCGCTGCCGATGCCCAGCGCGCGGCGCGCCGCTTCGCGCGGCACCTCGAGCGGAATCGCATCCGCCAGCGGATGGCCGACATAGGTCGCCGCAATGCCGTGGCGCTTGTAGATCTCCGGCTCGAACGGGAAGATGCACAGCACGTGGTCGACCGCGGCGCGGATCTTGTCGATGCGATCGCCCCGCCACGCCCAGATCGACGGGCTGACGAAATGGATGCTCTTGATGCCGAGCGTCTTCAGCCGCGCCTCGAGCCCGAGGTTGAAGTCGGGCGCGTCGACGCCGATGAAGGCGTCGGGCGGCTCGTGCATCAGGCGGCGGGCCAGCTTCTCGCGGATGCCGGAGATCTCGCGGTAGTGGCGCAGCACCTCGACATACCCGCGCACCGCGAGCTTGTCATGCGGCCACCAGGCCTCGAAACCCTGCGCGGCCATGTTCGGCCCGCCGATGCCGGCCGCATGCATCAGGGGCCAGCGCGCCTTCAGGCCGCCCAGCAACAGGCCGGCGAGCAGGTCGCCGGAGGCTTCGCCGGCCACCAGGGCCAGCCGTGGTGAGCCGGGATGCGTCATCAGGGGCTAGCGTGCGATGCCGCGGGTCACGCCGGCAAGGAAGTCGGTCATCATCGCAGCGTCGGCCGCGGCCTCGGGCACCGACGTGCCCAGCGCGGCGATCTCGTCGCGCGCCTCCTGCAGCGTGCGGCCGCTGCGGTACAGGCTGCGGTGCATCTGCTTGACCGCCGCAATGCGCTCGGCACTGAAACCGCGCCGCCGCAGGCCCTCGACATTGAAGCCGCGCACCGCGAGCGGGTTGCCGTCGACCATCATGTACGGCGGCACGTCCTGCGAGATCGCGCTGGAGAAGCCGACGAACGCATAGGCGCCGATCTTCACGAACTGGTGCACGCCCGACAGCCCGCCGATCGTCACCCAGTCGCCGACATGCACATGGCCCGCCAGCGTCGCGTTGTTGGCCAGCACCGTGTGGTTGCCCAGCTGCACGTCGTGCGCCAGGTGCACGTAGGCCATGATCCAGTTGTCGTTGCCGACGCGCGTGATGCCGACGTCCTGCGAGGTGCCGGTGTTGAAGGTGCAGAACTCGCGGATCGTGTTGCGGTCGCCGATGTGAAGCTGCGTCGGCTCGCCGGCGTACTTCTTGTCCTGCGGCACYGCGCCGAGCGACACGAACTGGAAGATCCGGTTGTCGCGCCCGATCGTCGTGTGGCCGTCGATCACCGCATGCGGGCCGATCGTGGTGCCTTCGTCGATGCGCACATGCTCGCCGATCACCGCGTAGGGACCGATGCTGACCGTGGCCCCCAGCTGGGCGCCCGGGGCGATCACGGCGGTGGGATGGATGGTGGCCATCGTTGCGCTCCCCGGATCAGCTGACCTTGCGCATCGTGCACATCAGCTCGGCCTCGACGGCCAGCTCGCCATCGACCGATGCACGCGCCTTGTACTTGTAGATGCCGGCCTTCACGCGGTCGACCGCCACGTCGAGGATCAGCTGGTCGCCCGGCTCCACCGGCCGCTTGAAACGCGCACCGTCGATGCCGACGAAGTAGTAGACGGTGTCGCTGTCCGGCGTATCGCCGGTCGTCTCGAACGACAGCAGCGCCGCCGCCTGGGCCAGCGCTTCGAGCATCAGCACGCCCGGCATCACCGGGCGGTGCGGGAAGTGGCCGGTGAAGAACGGCTCGTTGATCGTGACGTTCTTCAGCGCCTTGATGCGCACGCCCTTCTCCATCTCCAGCACGCGATCGACCAGCAGGATCGGATAGCGGTGCGGCAGCTTCTTGAGGATCTGGTGGATATCCATCGTGTCCATGGTCATGCAATCTTCTTTTCAAGGGCACGCAGACGCTCGCGCAGGCCGTGCAGGTTGCGCAAGGTCGCGGCGTTCTTTTCCCAGGACGCATTGTCGTCGATGGGGAACACGCCGCTGTAGGTTCCGGGCTGCAGGATCGAACGCGTGACGACGCTCGCCGCGGAGATGTTGACCCGGTCGCCCAGCTTCAGGTGGCCGAGGATCATGCCGGCGCCGCCGATCGTGCAGTTGGCGCCGATCGTCGTGCTGCCGGCAATGCCGACGCAGCCGGCGATCGCGGTGTTGCGGCCGATGCGCACGTTGTGGGCCACCTGGATCAGGTTGTCGAGCTTGGCGCCGTCTTCGATGACGGTGTCGGCCAGCGCGCCGCGGTCGATGCAGGTGTTGGCGCCGATCTCGACGTCGTTGCCGATGCGCACGCCGCCCAGCTGCTCGATCTTCTCGTAGCGCCCCTGGGTCGGCGCGAAACCGAAACCGTCGGCACCGATCACGGCACCGCTGTGCACGATGCCGCGCTCGCCGATGTGGCAATCGGCCAGCAGCGTGACGCGCGGCGCGAGACGCGTGCCGGCACCGACGCTCGCACCCCGGCCGATCACGCAGTGCGCCCCGATGACTGCGCCGGCGCCGATGCGCGCACCGGCCTCGACCAGCACGAATGCGCCGATGCTCGCGCCGGCGTCGATCACGGCGCCCGCCTCGACGACGGCACTCGGGTGCACGCCGGCCGGCACCGCCGGGCGCGTGCGCGCCGCCCACCACTGCGTGAGCTTCGCGAAGGCCAGGTAGGGGTCGTCGCAGACCAGGGCCGCACCGCGGGCGACCGCGGCGTCGCGCATCGCCGGCGCGACGATCACGCAGCCGGCGGCGCTGGCCTCCAGCTGCGCGGCATAGCGGGGATTCGAGAGAAAGGAGATCGTGCCCGGCGTGGCGCCCTCGAGCGGGCCGATCCGGTCGATGGGCAGCGCGGCGCTGCCGATCAGTTCGCCGCCGAGCTGGGCGGCGATGTCACCGAGTTGAACCGCATCCACGGCTCACTTGCCGCCTTGCTGGGCGTTCAGCGCCTTGATCACCTTGTCGGTGATGTCGATGCGCGGGCTGGCAAAGACGACATCCTGCAGGATCAGGTCGTATTTGTCGGTCTCGTAGATCTGCTTGATGACCTTGTTGGCCCGCTCCACCACCGAGGCCAGTTCCTCGTTCTTGCGCTGGTTCAGGTCCTCCTGGAACTCGCGGCGCTTGCGCTGGAACTCGCGGTCCTGGTCGATCAGGTCGCGCTGGCGGCGGGTCTTCTCGGATTCGGCCAGCGTCGGCTGGTCTTTCTCGAGCTTGTCGCCGGCCGCCTTCAGGCGCGTGCCGAACTCGTTCAGGTCTTTCTCGCGTTTCGAGAACTCGGCTTCCAGCTTGGTCTGCGCCGCCTTCGCCGGCACCGCATCGCGCAGCACCTTGTCGAGGCTCACATAGCCGATCTTCAATTCCTGCGCCTGCACACCCAGGGCTGCGAACGCCAGCGTCGCGGCGGCCAGCACGAGATGCAGGGACTTCAATCTTGAGCTATTCATTAGAACGCGGTCCCGATCTGGAATTGCAAACGTTGAATTCTATCTGTTGACTTGTAGCGGATGGGTTCGCCGTAGCTGAGCTTCAGCGGGCCCACCGGCGACACCCAGCTCAGCCCGATGCCGGCCGACGCCCGCATGCTCTCCCACGTGGGCGTCTCGTTCTCGCCCCACACGTTGCCGGCATCGACGTAGCCGAAGATGCGCAGCGTGCGGTCGTTGCCCGAGCCCGGCACCGGCAGGTACAGCTCGCTGTTGATGTTCAGCCGCTTCGGGCCGCCRCTGTACGAGCCGACCACGTCGACCGGCCCGAGCGAGCCCTGGTCGAACGCGCGCACCGTGCCGAGACCGCCGCCGTAGAAGTTCTTGAAGATCGGGTAGCGCTGGCCGTTCAGGCCCCGGCCCCAGCCGAGCTCGGAGTTGAACGCCAGGGTGTACTTCTTCGTGATCGGGATGTACTGCTGGTACTGCAGGTTGCTGCGGACGTAGCGCGTGTCGCCGGCCGCCCCCCACTCGATGTTGACGCGCTTGAAGCTGCCGTCGTTGGGCACCAGCGCGCTGTCGCGCAGGTCGCGCGACCAGCCGATCGTCAGCGGCACCGAGGTGCTCGCATCGCCATAGCGCAGGCGGTACAGGAAGTAGTTGTTCGGCAGCGAACTCGCGCCGCGGATCTCGGTGCGCTCGATGCCGATGCCGAAGAACACCGTGTCGTATTCGCTGAACGGCACGCCGAAGCGGATCGACGCGCCCGGCGTCACCAGCTGGTATTCCTCGCCCTGGCTGTTCAGCGGCTTGACGGTGCGGTAGTACAGGTCGACCGCGCGCGAGATGCCGTCGATCGTGAAGTACGGGTCGACCGCGCTCAGGTCGAGCGTGCGGCTCGAGCGGCTGGTGTTCAGCTCGATGCCGAGGTAGTTGCCCGAGCCGAACACGTTGTCCTGCCGGATCGAGGCGTTCAGCGCCAGCCGGTCGGCGCTCGAGAAGCCGGCGCCGACGATCAGGTTGCCGGTCGGCTTTTCCTTCACCGTCAGCGTCAGGTCGACCTGGTCCTGCGAACCGGGCACCTCGTTCGTCTCGACGTTGACCTCGCTGAAGTAGCCCAGCCGGTCCACCCGGTCGCGCGACAGCTTGATGCGGCGCCCGTCGTACCACGACGATTCGAACTGCCGGAACTCGCGGCGCACCACCTCGTCGCGGGTGCGGCTGTTGCCGGCGACGTTGACGCGGCGCACGTACACGCGGCGCTGCGGATCGCCCACCAGCGTCAGCACGACCTGGCCGGTCGCGCGGTCGATGTCGGTGCGCGGCTCGACGCGGGCGAAGGCGTAGCCGAAGCTGCCGAAGCGCTCGGTGAAGGCCTTGGTCGTCTCGGCCACCGACTCGGCGCGGTAGGCCTCGCCCGGCTTCACCTTGACGAGCGTCTTGAAGTCTTCTTCCTTGCCGAGGTACTCGCCCTCGAGCTTGACCGCCGTCACCGTGTAGGGCTGGCCCTCCTTGATGTTGACGGTGATCGTGATGTCCTGCTTGTCGGCCGAGATCGCGACCTGGGTCGACTCGACCTGGAACTCCAGGTAGCCGCGGTTCAGGTAGTACGAGCGCAGCGTCTCCAGGTCGGCCGTCAGCTTGGCGCGCGAGTAGCGGTCGGCCTTGGTGTACCAGCTCAGCCAGCCGCCGTCGTTCAGGTCGAACAGGCCGAGCAGCGTGCTTTCGGAGAATGCATGGCTGCCGAGGATGCGGATCTCGCTGATGCGCGCGGCCGAGCCTTCGGTGATCGTGAAGGTCACGTTGACGCGGTTGCGTTCCTGCGGGGTGACGGTGGTCACGACCTCGGCGCCGTACAGGCTGCGCGTCAGGTACTGGCGCTTGAGCTCCTGCTCGGCGCGGTCGGCCAGCGCCTTGTCGAAGGGCAGGCCCTCGCCGATGCCGAAATCCTTCAGCGACTTGGTCAGCGTGTCCTTGTCGAACTCGCGCAGGCCGACGAAGTCGATGTTCGCGATGACCGAGCGCTCCTCGACGATCACGACGACGACGTTGCCGTCGATCTCGATGCGCACGTCCTTGAACAGGCCGGTGGCGAACAGCGCGCGCAGCGCCGCCGCGCCCTTCTCGTCGTTGTAGGTGTCGCCGATGCGAAACGGCAGCGAGGCGAACACCGTGCCGGCATCCGACCGTTGCAGGCCCTCGACGCGGATGTCTTTCAACTCGAAGGGGGTGACCGCCCAGGCCGATCCTGCATGCAATGCCGCCGCCAGCGCGATGCTGAGGACGGTGGGACGCAGGGAACGGGGGTGGACGGGGAGGAACTGCAGAACGAGGGGATTGCGCATTCGGTGATCAGTGCAGGCCCAACTGCCGGGCCACATCGTTGTAGAGAGCGAGCGACATCATCAAGAGCATGATCGCCACCCCGCCCCGCTGCAGCCGCTCAAGCCACACGTCCGAGAGAGGCTGCCCCGTCACCGCTTCGAAAAGATAATACATCAGGTGTCCCCCGTCGAGGATCGGTAGCGGCAGCAGGTTCAGCACGCCGAGGCTCACGCTGACCGCGGCGATGAACATCAGGAAATAGACCGGGCCGAGCTGGATCGACTTGCCGGCGTAGTCGGCGATCGTGATGGGGCCGCTCAGGTTCTTCAGCGAGGCCTGGCCGACCAGCATGCGGCCGAGCATCCTGATCGTCAGCACCGACGAATCCCAGGTGCGCTGCACCGCCTGCGTCATGCCGCCCCACAGTCCGTAGCGGACCGTCACCATCTCGTAGGACGCGGCGATGCCGGCCTCGATGCGGCCGACGCGGCGCCCGCCATCCACCGCGACCGCCGGGCGCACGCTCAGCGTGAGCACCTGGGTGCCGCGCTGCACCCGCCACGGCACGGCCTTCGATTCGCCGTCGGCGCCATTGGCGCGGATCAGCTGCAGCATGCGGTTGGCGTCGGGCACCGGCACGCCATCGATGTCGAGCACGCGGTCGCCGCGGCGCAGGCCGGCCGTGTCGCCGGCGCCGCCCGGCGTCAACGGCCCGAGCACCGCGGCGCTCAGCGCGCTGACGCCGATGCGGTCCAGCGTCTGCGGCGTCACGTCGTAGGTGTCCAGCGTGTCGACGTCCAGCGTCACCGCGCGCGAGCCGTGCCCGCGTGCATCGGCCACCATCAGCTGCAGCTTCTCGGTGCGCAGCAGGGCCTGCGTGAGCTGCCAGCTCAGGTCGTTCATCGACTGCACGTCGTCCCACTCGCTGCCGTCGCGCGAGATGGCCGACACGGTGTCGCCGGCATGCAGCCCGGCGCGCTCGGCGAGGCTGCCGACCGGCGGCGTCGCGAGCACGGCCCGGGGTTCGTCCACGCCGACCCAGTGCGCCGCCGAATAGAACAGCACGGCCAGCAGCAGGTTGGCGATCGGCCCGGCCGCGACCACCGCGGCGCGCTGCCACAGCGGCTTGCGGTTGAAGGCCTGCGACTGCTCGCCCGGCGCCACCGGGCCTTCGCGCTCGTCGAGCATCTTCACGTAGCCGCCCAGCGGCAGCACCGACAGCACGAATTCGGTGCTGTCGGGCGTGCGCTGGTGGCGCCACAGCACGCGGCCGAAGCCGATCGAGAAGCGCAGCACCTTGACGCCGCAGGCGCGCGCCACGCTGTAGTGGCCGTACTCGTGGATGACGATCAGGATCCCGAGCGTCACGACGAAGCCGATGATAGAC
>NZ_JBFUGW010000170.1:0-14060 GCF_056402735.1 Rhizobacter sp. P3_C12 | reverse complement strand
GCGTTTCATTCAGCGCCAGCATGCGCGCCAGCAGCAGCGGGCCCATGTCGCTGACGGTGGCGCGCACCGGGTGGCCCTGCTCGCCGAACACGTCCCACAGCGTCGCGGGGCAGGCGGCCGACGCCGGCGCGTCCAGGCCACGCTCCTTCAGGAGGGCGGCCAGCTTGTCGCTGACCTTGCCGGCCTGCGTGATGCCGGTCAGGTCGCCCTTGACGTCGGCCATGAACACCGGAACGCCCAGTTTGCTGAAATTCTCGGCCAGCGTCTGCAGCGTGATCGTCTTGCCGGTGCCCGTGGCGCCGGTGATCAGGCCATGGCGGTTGGCCAGTGCCGGCAGCAGGAAACACTCGGCCTTGTCGTGCTTGGCGATCAGGATCGGCTCGGCCATGGAGGTCTCCGGTGGGCGGACAAGTAAAATTGCAGTCTATCCAAGAACATTGCCCACCCGGCTGCCGGCGTGGGCCCTCAGAGGAGCCTTCATGGCCGGACATTCGAAATGGGCCAACATCCAGCACCGCAAGGGGCGTCAGGATGAAAAGCGCGGCAAGATCTGGACGCGCGTGATCCGCGAGATCATGGTCGCCGCACGCCAGGGCGGCGGCGATGTCAAGGAAAATCCGCGCCTGCGGCTGGCGGTCGAGAAGGCCAAGGCCGCCAACATGCCGGCCGACACCGTCAAGAAGAACATCGACAAGGCCACCGGCAACCTCGAAGGCGTCAGCTACGAGGAAATCCGCTACGAGGGCTACGGCATCGGCGGTGCCGCGGTGATCGTCGACTGCATGACCGACAACCGGGTGCGCACCGTCGCCGAGATCCGCCATGCCTTCAGCAAGTACGGCGGCAACCTCGGCACCGAGGGCTCGGTGGCCTTCCAGTTCAAGCACTGCGGCCAGTTCGTGTTCGCCCCCGGCACCAGCGAGGACAAGGTGATGGAAGTCGCCCTCGAGGCCGGCGCCGAGGACGTGGTGACCGACGACGACGGCGCGATCGAGGTGCTGTGCGCGCCGGCCGATTTCGAGGCAGTCAAGGCGGCGCTCGAGGGCGCGGGCCTGAAGCCCGACGTGGCCGAGGTCRCGATGCGCGCCGAGAACACCATCGAGTTGAGCGGCGAGGATGCGCAGCGCATGCAGAAGCTGCTCGACGTGATCGAAGACCTGGACGACACGCAGGATGTCTTCCACAACGCCGTTCTGGGCGAATGAGAGTGAACGCATGAAAGTTCTGGTGATCGGTTCCGGCGGACGCGAGCACGCGATGGCCTGGAAGCTCGCGCAATCGTCGAAGGTGCAGGTGGTTTACGTCGCGCCGGGCAACGGGGGGACCGCGCTCGACGCGCGGCTGAAGAATGTCGCGATCACCGACGTGAAGGCGCTGGCCGACTTCGCGGTGGCCGAGAAGATCGCGCTGACGGTGGTCGGCCCCGAGGGGCCGCTGGCGGCCGGCGTGGTCGACGAATTCCGTGCGCGCGGCCTGCGCGTGTTCGGCCCGACGCAGGCGGCCGCGCAGCTCGAGAGCTCGAAGGCGTTCGCGAAGGATTTCATGCAGCGCCACGGCATCCCGACCGCGCTGTACGCCACCTTCGACGACCCGAAGGCGGCGCATGCGCACGTCGACAAGCACGGCGCGCCGATCGTGATCAAGGCCGATGGCCTGGCGGCCGGCAAGGGCGTGGTGGTCGCGATGACGGCGGCCGAGGCGCACGAGGCGATCGACTGGATCCTCGGCGCCGTTGCCGGTGATGGCAAGAACAACCGCCTCGGCGTGCAGCACAACGCCGGCGTCGCGCGCGTCGTGATCGAGGAGTTCCTGCAGGGCGAGGAAGCCAGCTTCATCGTGATGTGCGACGGCAAGAACGTGCTGCCGCTCGCCACCAGCCAGGACCACAAGCGGCTGCAGGACGCCGACGTCGGCCCGAACACCGGCGGCATGGGCGCGTACTCGCCGGCACCGGTCGTCACGCCGAACGTGCATGCCACGGTGATGCACGAGATCATCCTGCCGACCATCGCCGGCATGGCGCGCGACGGCGTGCCGTTCACCGGCTTCCTGTACGCCGGACTGATGATCGACGACGAAGGCGCGCCGAAGACGATCGAGTTCAACACCCGGCTGGGCGACCCGGAGACGCAGCCGATCATGATGCGGCTCAAGAGCGACCTGTTCGACGTGATGATGGCCGCGACCGACGGCACGCTCGACCAGGTCGAGCTGCAATGGGACCGGCGCGTGGCACTCGGCGTCGTGATGGCGGCCGGCGGCTACCCGCTGGACCCGCGCAAGGGCGACGCCATCACCGGGCTGCCGGCCGAGCAGCCGGATGCGATGGTGTTCCATGCCGGCACCGCGCCGGCGCAGGGCGGCGTCGTGACCTCGGGCGGGCGCGTGCTGTGCGTCACCGCGCTCGGCGATTCGGCCAAGATGGCGCAACAGCGTGCCTATGAAGCGCTGCAGGGCATCCACTTCGACGGCATGCAGTTCCGGCGCGACATCGGTCACAGAGCCATCAAGCGATGAGTCGGCCGGGTGTGTGGTTGCGCGCCACGCGGGCGCTGATGGTGATGTCGCTCGCGGGATCGGGAGCGGTGGCCTCGGCCCAGGCAGAAGGGGAGGGTCTGCGCCTCAAGGGTCCGGCGGCCGTTCGTGCCGAAGGCTCCGGGTTGAGTGCGCCGGGTTTCGGTGCGGCCGTGGCTTCGTTGCAAGACACGATGCTGCGCGAGAGCAGCAGCAGGGTGCAGTTCTTCTACGTCGAAGCGGTCGGCACTGCCGAGGTGCCGAATGCGTTCAAGGCCAGCCGGGACGGCAATGCGGGACGAGGGCTCCAGCTCGGTATGGTGGCATTCTCGAGGGAAGTGCCGCCCGGTCGCATGATCGTGTCGCTGGTGGGACGGGTGGCCTATGGTGCCCCGATCGAGGCGATGCTCAATTCGTCGACCATGTACAAGGCGTCTCGCCGGATGGCATTCACGCCCGAAGCGGGTCGTTCCTACCTCGTCAAGGGCGAGTTGAGCGCCGCTCGCCAGGAGGTCTGGCTCGAGGACGACGGCGGAGAACGTGTGGGAACGGTGATCGAGCCCGGCGAGGACAAGCAATCATGAATTCACCTGTCGAGACCGGCGCAGTCCGCGAGTATCTGCTGGGCCTGCAGTCGCGCATCATCGGCGCGATGGAGGCCGAAGGCGGCGATGCCTTCATCACCGACCACTGGGTGCGCGAACCCGGTGGCAAGCTCGAGGGCGAGGGTCTCTCGCGCCTGGTGGAAGAGGGGGCGCTGCTCGAACGCGGCGGCTGCAGCTTCTCGCACGTGAAGGGCAAGGTGCTGCCGCCGTCGGCGACGCAGCACCGGCCCGAGCTGGCCGGGGCGCCGTTCGAGGCGATGGGCGTCTCGCTGGTCTTCCACCCGCGCAACCCGTTCGTGCCGACCGTGCACATGAATGTGCGGATGCTGGCCGCGCTGCCCGCCGGCGGCGCGCCGGTCACCTGGTTCGGCGGCGGCATGGACCTGACGCCGTACTACGGCTTCGAAGCCGATGCGCAGCATTTCCACCGCACCAACCGCGATGCGCTCGCGCCCTTCGGCGACGACAAGTACCCGCGCTTCAAGCAGTGGTGCGACGAGTATTTCTTCCTGAAGCACCGCAACGAGCCGCGCGGCATCGGCGGCGTGTTCTTCGACGATTTCTCCGAGCTCGGCTTCGAGCGCAGCTTCGAGATGCTGCGCGCGGTCGGCGATGCGTTCATCCCGGCCTACCTGCCGATCGTGCAGCGCCGCAAGGCCGAGGCCTGGGGCGAGCGTGAGCGCGATTTCCAGGCCTACCGGCGCGGCCGCTATGTCGAGTTCAACCTGGTGTTCGACCGCGGCACGCTGTTCGGGCTGCAGTCGGGCGGGCGCACCGAGTCGATCCTGATGTCGATGCCGCCGCTGGTGAAGTGGCGCTACAACTGGTCGCCCGCGGCCGGCACGCCCGAGGCGCGGCTGTACAGCGACTTCCTGCGCCCGCGCGCGTGGACCGAAGAGAACCCCGCTTGAAACGCATTGCGCTGTTCGGCGGCAGCTTCGATCCGGTGCACGCGGCGCATGTGGCGCTGGCGCGTGTGGCGTTGTCGCAACTCGAACTCGACGAATTGCGCTGGGTTCCGGCCGGCCGCCAGTGGCAGAAACACCGCGACCTGACGCCCGCCGTGCACCGCGAGGCGATGGTGCGGCTGGCGATCGCCGGCGAGCCGCGCTTCTCGCTCGAGGGTTGCGAGCTGCGCCGCAGCGGCGCGAGCTACACCTTCGACACCGTGCGCGAACTGCAGGCCGCCGAGCCGGGCGTCGAGTGGTTCCTGGTGATCGGCCAGGACCAGTACGCCGGGCTGCACAGCTGGCTGCGCTGGCAGGACCTGCTGCAACGCGTCACGCTGGCGGTCGCGAACCGGCCCGGCGTGACGATGGCGGCGAGCCGCGAGGTGCAGGCGCAGCCGCACCGGGCGGTGTCGCTGCCGATGATGGACGTGTCGTCGACCGACATCCGTGCCCGCGTGGCCCGGGGACTTGCGGTCGACGATCTGGTGCCCGCCCCCGTGGCGCGCTATATTGCCCAATACGCCCTATACAGAGGCGATCTCAGGAGTTGAATGGACATCCGAAAACTGCAGCGCGCCATCGTCGATGGTCTGGAAGACGTGAAGGCACAGAACATCCTGGTCTTCAACACCGAGCATCTCTCGCCGCTCTTCGAGCGCGTGATCATCGCTTCGGGCACCTCGAACCGCCAGACCAAGGCCCTCGCAGCCAGCGTGCGTGATGCGGTGAAATCGGGCGGCTTCCCGGTGTTGCGCACCGAGGGCGAGGACAACGGCGAATGGATCATCGTCGACTGCGGTGCCGCCGTCGTCCACGTGATGCAACCGTCGATCCGCGAGTACTACCACCTCGAGGAGATCTGGGGCGACAAGCCCGTCAAGCTCAAGGTGGACACGGCGCCGGTCCGGCTCGTGAAGGCCGAGGAGCCGGCGAAGAAGGAACCCGCGAAGAAGGAACCCGCGAAGAAGGCGCCGGCGAAGAAGGCGGCTTCGGGCAAGGCGCCGGCCAGGACGACATCCGCCAGGACGGCGCCGGCCAAGGCTCCCGCCAAGGCACCGGCCAGGAAGGTCGCGGCGAAGCCCGTTGCGGCCCGGCCGGCCGCGGCGAAGAAGGCCCCGGCCCGCAAGGCGGCACCAGCCAAGTCCGGCAGCGTGACCCGCACGGTCGGCGTGAAGAGTGCTGCGCCGGCGAAGAAGGCAGCGGCCAAGGCGGCACCGGCCAAGGTGCCGGCGAAGAAGGTGGCCGCCAAGCCGGTCGCGGCCCGGAAGGCCCCGGCAAGAACGGCTCCGGCGAAAGCGGCCCCGGCGAAGAAGGCTCCGGCCAAGAAGGCCCCGGCGAAGAAGACCGCCTCGCGCGCGTGAAGCTGTTGCTGGTCGCCGTCGGCCAGCGCCAGCCGGCCTGGGCCGAGACGGCCTATGACGACTTCGCGAAGCGCTTTCCGCCGGAGATGCGCCTCGAGTTGAAGGCCGTCAAGGCCGAGACCCGCGGTTCGCGCACCGCCGAGCAGATGATGGCGGCCGAGGCCGCCCGCATCGAGGCGGCGCTGCCGAAGGGCGTGCGCCGCGTCGTGCTCGACGAGCGCGGCGACCGCCTGACCAGCGTGCAGCTCGCTGCCCGCATGAAGGCCTGGCTGCCCGACGGGCGCGACGTGGCCTTCGTGATCGGCGGCCCCGACGGGCTCGATGCCGGGCTGAAGGGCAGCGCCGACGAGACGATGCGGCTGTCCGACCTGACGCTGCCGCATGCCTTTGCGCGCGTGCTGCTGGCCGAGGCGCTGTACCGGGCCTGGACGCTGACCGTGAACCACCCCTACCACCGCGAATAGCGGACCCGCGAATGCCCGAGGCCACGCTGCACGACTTCATCTACCTGGCGTCGCAGAGCCCGCGCCGCCGCCAGCTGCTCGACCAGGTGGGCGTGCGCCACGAGCTGCTGCTGCCCGGTGCCGACGAAGATGCCGAGGCGCTCGAGGCCGAGCGGCCCGGCGAGCTGCCGGCCGACTACGTCGAGCGCGTGACCCTCGCCAAGCTGGCCGCCGCGCGCAAGCGCCATGCCGCGCGCGGCCTGCCCGGCGCGCCGATCCTGTGCTCGGACACCACTGTGGCGATGGGGCGCCGCATCCTCGGCAAGCCGGCCGATGCCGACGACGCGCGCCGGGTGCTCGAACTGCTGTCGGGCCGCACGCACCGCGTGCTGACGGCCGTCGCGCTGGCCCACGGCCGGCGGCGCGAGCTGCTCGTCAACGTCTCGCGCGTCGAGGTGGCGCCGCTGCCGCCGGCGTGGATCGAGGCCTACGTCGCCAGCGGCGAGCCGTTCGGCAAGGCCGGCTCGTACGCGATCCAGAGCGCGATGGCGGGCTGGATCCGCCGAATCGACGGCAGTCACTCCGGTATCATGGGTTTGCCCCTGTACGAAACGGCCCAACTGCTGAGA
Source organism: Rhizobacter sp. P3_C12 (assembly GCF_056402735.1). Lineage (NCBI taxonomy): Bacteria > Pseudomonadati > Pseudomonadota > Betaproteobacteria > Burkholderiales > Sphaerotilaceae > Rhizobacter > Rhizobacter sp. P3_C12. The sequence goes on along the minus strand of NZ_JBFUGW010000170.1, from coordinate 7,558 downwards.
CAAGCGCGCGTCAGGTTCTGACGCCGCCGCCGCAACAAGAGCGCCCATGCAAGACATCCTCATCAACTGGGCACCCCAAGAGACCCGTGTCGCGATCGTCGAGAACGGCGCGGTGCAGGAACTCCACCTCGAACGCACGCTCGAGCGCGGCCTCGTCGGCAACATCTACGCCGGCCGCGTGGCCCGCGTGCTGCCGGGCATGCAGTCGGCCTTCATCGACATCGGGCTGGAGCGCGCCGCCTTCCTGCACGTGGCCGACGTGCACGTGGTCGGCAGCGGCCCGCGCAACGACCATGCGCCCGGCGCCGCGCCGCCGCCGCCGATCGAGCGGCTGGTGTTCGAGGGCCAGACGCTGACGGTGCAGGTCATCAAGGACCCGATCGGCACCAAGGGCGCGCGGCTGTCCACGCAGATCAGCATCGCCGGGCGCATGCTGGTGTTCCTGCCGCAGGACGACCACATCGGCATCTCGCAGAAGATCGGCTCGCACGATCTGCGCGACCAGCTGCGCACCCGCATGAACCAGCTGACCGGCAAGACCGAGGATGGCCAGCCGCCGGCCACCGCGTATGCGGGCGGCGGCTTCATCCTGCGCACCAATGCCGAGGACGCGACCGACGTCGAGCTGGGCGACGACATCGCCTACCTGCGCAAGACCTGGGGCGCGATCCGCGAGCGCAGCTTCAAGTCGCCGCCCGGCACGCTGCTGCACCAGGACCTGAGCCTGGTCGAGCGCGTGCTGCGCGACCTGGTGAACGACGCGACGCAGTCCATCCGCATCGATTCGCTGATGCAGCACGATCAGCTGGTGGCCTTCGGCGCCGAGTACACGCCGGGCTCGGTCGGCAAGCTGCAGCACTACAAGGGCGAGCGGCCGATCTTCGACCTGTACAACATCGACGAGGAGATCGCGAAGGCGCTGGCGCGGCGCGTCGACCTGAAGTCGGGCGGCTACCTGATCATCGACCAGACCGAGGCGCTGACGACGATCGACGTGAACACCGGCGGCTACGTCGGCGCGCGCAACTTCGACGACACGATCTTCAAGACCAACCTCGAGGCCGCGCAGGCGATCGCGCGCCAGCTGCGCCTGCGCAACCTGGGCGGCATCATCATCATCGACTTCATCGACATGGCGCGCGAGGAGCACCAGGGCACGGTGCTCGGCGAGCTGCGCAAGCAGCTGGCGCGCGACCGCACCAAGATCACGGTGAGCGGCTTCACGCAGCTGGGGCTGGTCGAGATGACGCGCAAGCGCACGCGCGAATCGCTCGCGCACATGCTGTGCGAGCCGTGCCCCACCTGCGGCGGCAAGGGCCAGGTGAAGACGCCGCGCAGCGTCTGCTACGACATCCTGCGCGAGATCCTGCGCGAGGCGCGCCAGTTCAACCCGAAGGAGTTCCGCGTGATCGCGGCGCCCGCGGTGGTCGAGATGCTGCTCGACGAAGAGAGCCAGCACCTGGCGGGGCTGAGCGACTTCATCGGCAAGCCGATCTCGCTGCAGGCCGAGGCCGCCGGCTCGCCCGAGGCCTACGACATCGTGCTGATGTGATGGTGACGACGACGCCGCCAGACGCTGCCGCGCTGCAGTCGCGCACGTTCGTCGTCTTCGCCGGCGGCTTCAACGAGGACATCGGCGGCGTGGTGGCCTTGCACTCGCTGTGCGATCACCTCAACCGCGCAGGCTGCCGGGCGGTGCTCTGGCCGGACACCCGGCCCCGTTTCGACCCGGCGCATCCGGTGCGCACGCTGTGGCGCCTGCTCAAGTACCACGGCCGGCGCAGGGAGCGCCGCTACCGCACCTTCCCCGGCCTCAACACGCCGCTGGCGACGCGTCGCGACCTGCAGGGCGCCATCGTCATCTACCCGGAGATCGTCGATGGCAACCCGCTGCGCGCCGGCCATGTGATCCGCTGGCTGCTGCACAAGCCCGGCTTCCACACCGGCCGCGTCAAGTTCGGGCCGGGCGATCGCTTCTTCTACTACCTGAAGGCCTTCGACGATCCGGCGCTGAACCCGGATGGCGACAACCTGCTCAGGGTGCCAGCGTTCAGCCTGCGCCATTTCGCGCAGAAGAATTTCGGCCCGCGCGAGGGCAGCTGCTACCTCCTGCGCAAGGGCAAGGACCGTCCGCTGGTGCACGACCCCGCCGGGTCGATCCTCGTCGACGGCATGTCGAATGCCCAGATGGCCGAGGTGTTCAACCGCGTCGGCACCTGCATCTCCTACGACACCTACACCCTGTTCTCGTCCTTCGCGGCGCTGTGCGGCTGCGTGTCGGTCGTGGTGCCGCAGGAGGGCGTCACCAAGGAACAGTGGTTTGCGGATCCGCGCGACCGCTACGGCCTGGCCTGGGGCTTCGACGACGTCGACGAGGCCCGGCGCACGCAGCCACTGCTGCGGCAGCATTTCGAAGACCAGGCCGAGGAGGCACGCGCCAGCGTGCGCCGCTTCATTGCCCGGTGTGCCGACTACTTTCCCGCAGAACGATGACGGTCCTGCGGCTGCCCCGGGTCACGCTGTGCTGCGTCGATTCGACGCCGCGCCTGGCGTGGTCGCTGAAGGCCCTGCGGCATTGCCTGGCCCAGGTCTCGTGGGGAGACGCCTTCCTGTGCACCGACCGCGCCTCGCTGGCCGGCCATGCCGTGCCGGACGGCGTGCGCTGGGTGGAGATCGCGCCGCTGGACACCATAGAGGCCTATTCCGAGTTCATGCTCAAGGGGCTCGCGCCGCACCTGCGCACCAGCCACCTGCTGGTCGTGCAATGGGACGGCTACGTGCTGAACCCGGCGGCCTGGCGCGACGAGTTCCTGTCGGTCGACTACATCGGCGCGCCCTGGAACCACGTCCCGCAGCCGTGGAAGGTCGGCAACGGCGGCTTCTCGCTGCGTTCGGCGGCGCTGCTGCAGTCCTTGCAGGATCCGTCGATCCGCGCCGAGCATCCCGAAGACCTGTGCATCTGCAAGACGAACCGCGCCGCGCTGGAAGCGAAGGGCTTGCGCTTCGCGCCGCTGGCGATGGCCGAGCGCTTCGCCGTCGAGGACGGTCCGCTGTCGGCCGATGTGTTCGGTTTCCACGGGCCGTACCACCTGCCGTCGCTGCTGCCGCCGGGCGAGGTGCTGGCCTTCGTCGAATCGCTGCCGACGCGCGCGCTGCGTGCGCACTATTTCGGCAGCCTGCTGCGCGAACTGGTGCGGGGGGCACGGCGCGATCCGGCGCTGCGGCCGGCGCTGGCGGCCTTCCGGCAGCTGGTGCTGCGGGCGATCGACGAGTTCGACGATGCCGCCAGCCTGTCGCCGCAGGCGCTCGGCATGCTGAAGGCGCTGATCCGCCACGGCCCGCACGACGGCGCCGCCCGGCTGCTGGCGCGGCGGCGTGCCGCCTCGGGCCGGCGCTTCGGCGAGCCGAAGCTGTGGCTGCGGCTGCAGTTCAACGCACTGCGTTCGGCAGTGCTCGCCCGATGACGGCCGGGCCGGGTTGGCTCGAGCGCTATGCAGGCGCCACCTGGAYGCCGCCATTCCCGCAGGCGCTGCCGTCCAACGCGCAGGCCTTCGCGGCCGCGGCGTCGCCCTGGAAGGCGGCGCGCCGCCGTGCGTTGCGCGAGCTGAACCTGGCGTGGCACGGGCAGGGCCGGTTGCTGCAGCAGCGCCTCGACACGGCACGACACCGCCGCGTGCTGTGGATCCACCAGGGCACGCCGCAGGTCGGCGATTCGCTGATGGACCTCGCGGCGCGGGTGCTGCTGCAGGATCGCGTCGCGCGGCTGGACCTGCTGACCGATGCGCATCTGCTGCCGCTGTACCGCAGCGATGCGGTGTTCTCGAGCGTCGCTTCGTCGGCACGCGAGCTGCCGGCCGACGGCTACGACCTGGTGCTGCTGCACAGCATGGCGTCGCGTTCGGTGCGCGACAAGCTGCGGCACTTCCGCCACGTGCCGTTCGTGCATGTGCAGGGCTGCTACACCGGCCCCGAGTTCAACCGCACGCTGTTCGGCTTCTACCGGCTGGCGCAGTTGATGGGCCTGCCGGGTGCGGTGCTCGAGGCGGTGGCCCGCCCGACGATGCAGACCTCGCTGGCCGAGCAGGCCGCGATCGCAGCGCTGGCGATCCCGTCCGGCGCGATCGCGGTCGCGCTCGGCGGCGTGCGCGACTGGCGCACCTACACCCGCTGGGTCGAGGTGCTGCGCGGCCTGGCCGCGACCGGCCGGGTGCCGCACATCGTGCTGATCGGCGCCGACAACGGTCTCGCGATGCGCGATGCGATCGTCGCCGCCGAGATCGGCCTGCCGCTGATCGACCGCGTCGGGCGCCACAGCCTCGGCGAGGTGCAGGCGCTGATCGACCGCTGCGCGCTCGCGCTGTGCGCCGACGGCGGTCTGCTGCACGTGGCCCACACGACCGGCACGCCGGTGGTGGCGCTGTTCGCCGGCGAGATCCTGCCGGCCTACCGCGTCACGCCGGCCAACCGCACGACGAGCCTGCACGGCCCCCGGCAGGTCGACGACATCGATCCGGAGGCGGTGCTGGCCGCGGCGCTGTCGTGGCTCAACGCGGCGCCGCGCTGAGGGTCGTGTCGAGCAGGCGCCGGTAGATCGCGAGGTAGGCCTCGGCCGCGCGGTCCCAGCGGAACAGCGCGGCATGGGCGCGGATCGCCAGGCCCGCGTGCAGCAGGCGCGGCGTCTCGGTCTCGATCGTGCGGCGCATCGCCTGCGGCTCGAAGCTGTCGAAATAGCCGGCATGCGCGCCGCCGATCTCGGGCAGGCTGGTCAGCCGCGACAGGAACACCGGCTTGCCGAAGTGCATCGCCTCCAGCGGCGGCAGGCCGAAGCCCTCTGTCAGCGACGGGAACACGAAGGCCTGGCAGTGCGCGTAGAGCCAGGTCTTCTGCGCGTCGCTCACCTCCTGCACCACCGTCACGTTCGTGAGGCCGCGCTCGCGCACCTGCGCGGCCAGCCGGTCCGAATCGCCGGTGCGCGGCCCGGCCAGCACCAGCGCCTGCTGCGGCCACAGCGCGGCCATCTCGACCAGGCTCTGCGGGTTCTTCGACGCCGCCATGCGGCTCAGGTGCAGCAGGTAGCGGCCCGGCACGATGCCGGGCACGGCGTCCTGCGCATGGGTGTTCAGGTCGCGGGCGCCGTTCGGGATCACCGTGACCGGGCCGCTCCAGCCGAGGTGGCGGCGGATGTCGCCCTCGACGTGGCGGGTCAGCGTGGTCACTTCGTCGAAGTGGCGCAGCCGGCGGCGCAGTTTGTCGAGTGCCTTGCGGGCTTCCGGCTCGGCGTCGTGATAGATCGGGTTCAGGTCGTGGATGGTCAGCAGCGAGTGCCGCGTGCCGAGGGGCGGGATGATGCGGCCGAGCTGGTTCAGCCCGTGCCAGACGTCGAAGCGGCGCAGGCCCGGCCAATGCAGGTAGCCCTGTAGCTTGTTCGTCGCCAGGTAACCGACCTGGTCGCCGAAGCGGCCGTGCCAGCGTACCGGCATGTGCAGGTCGAAGCGCACGCCGTGCTGCTCGCGCCAGGCCGGTGCGACGCGCGCGACGTGCTCGCAGATCTGCGTCGAGAACTCGCCGAGCCCGTCGCTCAGCGAGCCGAGCATGCCGAGGCTGATGCCGACGCGCCGTGCGGGAGTGGGCATCACGCGATCAATTTGTAGTGCTTGCGGCTCAGGTCGACGCCGAGCAGCCGCTCGACGCGCATCGACCAGCGGTGCTTGCGCTCGCGGCTCGTCAGCCGGTGCGCCGGGTCGGGCGCGAAGTGCTGCTCGGCCTCGTCGCGCAGCCAGCCGGCCATCAGCGCCGGGTGCGTGCCGGCATAGGGCAGCAGCGACTGCGGGTCGATGTTGCCGTAGTGCACCTTCGGCGCACCATGCGACCAGTACTTGCTCACCTGGTCGAGCTTGGCCTGCATGTAGTCGGTGCGGCGCACGTGGCCGTAGTGGTAGATGTGCGCGTTCGCCAGCGCGGCGTTCGGGTGCCGGCCGCGGCGGTGCTGGTCCATCACCACCCAGAACTGGCCGTCGGGCGCGTAGCTGCGGATCGTGTTGCGGATCAGCCGGCACTCGCGCCGGTACCAGGCCGGGCTGACCGCGAGCCAGTGCGGCGAGCCGTAGAAGTGCAGGTAGTCGAACACCAGCGCCTCGATGCGGCGGTCGGCGTGGTGGCGCTCGACCGACGCGCGGATCGCCGCCAGCTCGCCCTCGTGCAGCACCTCGTCGCCCTCGAGGTAGAAGGCCCAGTCGCCGGTGCAGGCGAACTGCGCGATCATCTTCTGCTGCGCGTAGACGAAGCCGCGCGACTCCATGCGCTCGTTCCACACGGTGTCGATCAGTCGGATCTTCGGGTCGCCGATCGCCAGCAGCCGCTCGCGGGTGTCGTCCTCGCCGCGGCCGACCGCGATCACGAACTCGTCGACCAGCGGCAGCAGCGAGCGCACCGAGGCCTCGAACGGGAAACCGAGCTTGACGCCGTTGCGCAGGAAGGTGAAGCCGCTGATCGAGGCCGAACCAGCGGCCGTCATAGCGTGTGCGACGCGAGCCGCGCCACCTCGGTCGCGCTCCACTTCTTCTCCATCGGGATCAGGCGCGCGGCGTCGGCGAAGGCCGGCGGGCGGGCGCGCAGCGTCACGCGGATGTAGTGGTGCACGAACACGTCGAGCGCGATGTGCAGCGGGCGGATGTCGCCGACCTCGACCGCGCGCTTCTTGGCCCGCAGGAACAGGTCGGCATCGGCGGCCTGGATGCGCTCGTCCCACAGCCCGATGYGGTCGATCGCGCGCCGGTTCATCAGCACCGAGTTGCCGACATAGCCCTCGATCACCAGGCCCTCGAACTGCTCGGCGCGCTCGCGGCAGAAGCGGTCCCAGTCGCCGTACATCCAGCGGTGCGACATGCCGAGCCAGGGTTGCTTGGCGCCGAAGAAGCGCACCGGCAGCGAGGCGCGCTTCCAGCGTCGGCGCAGCACCTGGGTGGCCTCGGGCGTCTCGACGCGCTCGATGCCGCACACCGTCAGCGCGTCGAGCCCGTGCAGCTCGGCGTTGGCGATCAGCCGCGTGTCCCAGTCGGGCGGCACGACGATGTCGTTGTTCAGGAACGCGAGCCAGTCGCCCTGCGCGACCGCGATGCCCTGGTTCTGCGTGTACGGGTAGGAGAAGTTCTGCGTGTTGCGGATCACCTTGGCGCCGACCGACTCGAAGAACTCGGCCGAGCCGTCGGTCGACGCGTTGTCGATGATGATCAGCTCCGAGGGCAAGCGGGTGCAGCGCTGCAGGTGCTCGACGAACCAGCGGTTCATCTCCAGCTGGTTGTGCACGGCGGTGATGATGCTCAGTCGGGTCATCCTCGGCTCTCCGATGGCGCGGCGTGGGGGGTGCGGAATTGCAGCGAATGCAGGTGGGCGAACAGGCCGCCCTGCGCGAGCAGCTCGGCGTGCGTGCCCTGCTCGACGACGCGGCCGGCCTCGAGCACCAGCACGCGGTCGGCGGCCTTGATGGTCGACAGCCGGTGGGCGATCACCAGGCTGGTGCGGCCCTTCATCAGCCGCTCCAGCGCCTCCTGCACGAGGC
>NZ_JBFUGW010000169.1:0-14310 GCF_056402735.1 Rhizobacter sp. P3_C12 | reverse complement strand
GCAACGACCAGGCCCGCACCGCGACGCCGGCCGAGGCGCTGCGGGCCGGCGCCACGCACGTGGTGCTGGGCCGCGCGATCACGCAAGCGGCCGATCCGCGCGCCGCCTTCGACGCCATCTGCCGCTCCCTTCACGACGAGGCCCTCGCATGCCCTTGACGCCGCCCGCCCCGATCGAGACGCCGCGCCTCGTGGTGCGGCAGATCACCGAAGCCGACCTGCCCGGCCTGATGGCCGTCAACGGCGACGACACGGTGACGCAGTTCCTGCCGTACGCGACCTGGCGCTCGATGGACGATGCCACCGCCTGGTACCAGCGCATCACCGGCATCCAGGCGACCGGCAACGCGGTGCAGTTCGTGATCCTGTCGCGCGACGACGCGACGGTGATCGGCGCCGGGCTGCTGTTCAACTTCAACGAGGGCAGCGCCCGTGCCGAACTCGGCTACGTGCTGGGCCGCGCGCACTGGGGCCGCGGGCTGGCGCGCGAGGCAGTCGCCGCGCTGGTCGGCGTCGCGTTCGGATCGATGGGCGTGCGCCGCCTGGAAGCCGAGGTCAATCCGCTGAACCGATCGTCGGTGCGCTTGCTGCAATCGCTCGGCTTCACGCGCGAGGGGCTGCTGCGCCAGCGCTGGGTCGGCAAGGGCAAGACCTACGACGTCGAACTGCACGGGCTGCTGTGTGACGAGTTCCGTTCGCACTGAGCTTGTCGAAGGGCCTGCTCGCATCGCACCAGGCTTCGACAAGCCCAGGGCGAGCGGGGTTTGATTGCTTGCGACAATCCCGCCATGCCTCAGCTGCGCGCACTCGCCGCCCCCGAACCCACAAGCGCCCCGCCACGCCCGCGCGGCATCCCCGCCGACCCGCAGAAGTTCGCGCTGACCGTGGCCCCGAGCACCATCGACGGCCAGGGCGTGTTCGCCGCCGAGGCGATCCCCGCGCGCCGCAAGATCGGCGAGCTGCGCGGCGAGCCGATCAGCGTGGCCGAGGCCCGGCGGCGCGCCCGCGGCGTGGCCCGCATCATGATCGTCGAGGTCTCCGAGCGGCGCGCCATCGATGCCTCGGCGTCGACCGACGCGCTGCGCTTCGCGAACCACTCCTGCCGGCCGAACATGGTGCTGAAGCTGCAGCAGGGCCGCGTCGCGTTCCATGCGCTGCGCGACATCGGCGCCGGCGAGGAACTGACCGTCGGCTACGGCCGCTCGCACCACCTGGGCCGGCTCGCGTGCCGCTGCGGCGCGCCGGGCTGTGCCGGATCCCTCTGAAGCCCCCTGCCCCGAACCGCCATGACGACCCCCGCCCAGCACCAGGCCGCCGAACGCCGCGGCCTCTTCATCGCCGACGACGGCGCCCCGCGCTGCCACTGGTGCCGCGCGACGCCCGGCTACCAGCACTACCACGACCATGAATGGGGCTTCCCGGTCACCGACGAACGGCGGCTGTTCGAGAAGATCTGCCTCGAGGGTTTCCAGGCCGGGCTGAGCTGGCTGACGATCCTGAACAAGCGGGAGTCCTTCCGCGCCGGTTTCGCGAACTTCGAGGCCGACCAGGTCGTGCGCTTCACCGCGAAGGATGTCGAGCGGCTGCTGGCCGACGCCGGCATCGTGCGCCACCGCGGCAAGATCGAATCGACGATCAACAACGCGCAGCGCGTGCTGGAGCTGCGCCAGGAGTTCGGCTCGTTCGCCGCCTATGCGTGGGGCTACGAGCCGGCGGCGCGTTCGCGGCCGAAGAAGCTGACGCACGAGGCGCTGATCGCGATGACGACCTCGCCGGAGGCGATCGCGATGTCGAAAGACCTGAAGAAGCGCGGCTGGAGCTTCGTCGGGCCGACCACCGTCTACGCGTTCATGCAGGCGATGGGGCTGGTCAACGACCACCGCGAAGGGTGTGCGTCGCGCGACGCGGCGTTGCAGGCCCGCGCGGCGCTGAAGTTGTAGCCCGGATGCCAATCCGGGATTCGTGGCGGTGGGACCCGGATTGGCATCCGGGCTACATGCTGAACAGCCAGGCCGCGTCGCGCGCCGGCAGCCGCAGGCGGATCGTGCGCCCTTCCAGCGCCCAGCGGTGGCCGCTCGGCGAGACCCAGCGGGCGACGTCGAACGGCAACGCATCGAGCGGCACGACGGCCTCGGCAGCATCGCCGCGATTCGCCACCAGCAGCGTGACCGCCGCCGCGTTGACCCGCGCGAACGCGATCCAGTCTTCGCCATGCGCCAGCGTGAGGCACGCACCCTCGCGCAACTCGGCCCGATCACGACGCCACCCGGCGAAGCGCTTCACCCGCTCGAGGATCGCCGGCCGCCAGCTCGCGCCGCTCCAGTCGAAACAGCGCCGGTTGTCCGGGTCGTTGCCGCCTTCCAGCCCGACCTCGTCGCCGTAGTAGATGCACGGCACGCCGGGGTAGCCGAACTGCAGCGCCTGCGCCACGCCGTGCAGCGCCTCGTCGGTGCCGAGCCGCGTGAACAGGCGCTGCGTGTCGTGGCTGTCGAGCGCGTTCCACTGCGCGAGCGCCACCTCGTGCGGCACCACCGCGCGCGATTCACCGAGCCAGGCCACGAGGTCGGCCGTCGCGACCGGCGCCGCGCGCCCGCCGAAATCGACGCCCGCCAGCCACTGCCACAGCGGCAGCGTGAAGCCCCAGTAGTTCATCGCGGCGTCTTCCTGGTCGCCCTGCAGCCACGAGCTCGCTTCGCTGAAGTGCTCGCCGACCAGGATGGCCTCGGGGTTCTCGTCGCGCACCGCGTCGCGCATCGCGCGCAGCATCGCGGCGTTGTTGCCGGCGCCCGGGCCCTCGCCCAGCATGTGCACCGCATCGAGCCGCCAGCCGTCGGCCGACACCGGCGGCTGCAGCCAGCGCCGCAGCACCGAGCGCGGGCCGCGGATGAAGGCGTCCAGCACCTCGGGGTGCGCGTAGTCGAGCACCGGCAGCGATTGATGGCCCTTCCAGTAGACCGGGTGGCCGTGCGCGTCGCGCGCGTACCAGCCGTGCCATGGCGAATCGGGCGATTGCCAGGCCCCGGGTTGCTCGTGCTGCGCGAAGCGGTTGAACCACGGATGATTCGCGCCGGTGTGGTTCAGCACCGCATCGAGCACCAGGCGCAGGCCGGCCGCGTGCAATCGCTGCGACAGCGCGACGAGCGCCTCGTCGCCGCCGAGCCCCGCGTCGACGTGGTCGTAGTCCTCGGTGTCGTAGCGGTGGTTGCTGCCGGAGCTGAACACCGGCGTCAGGTAGACGGTCGTCACGCCGAGCGCCTGCAGGTGGCCGAGGCGCTCGCCGATGCCGGCCAGGTCGCCACCGTAGAACGCGCTCCAGGCCGGCTTCACGTCGAGCGGCGCGCCCCACTCGAGCGCATGCACCGGCGCCTTGCCGTAGCCGAAGGCATGCGGCGGGCGCGCGCGCGGCGCCTCGGGGCCGCGCGCGAAGCGATCGGGGAAGATCTGGTAGATCAGCTGCTGCAGCGCCCAGGCGGGCACCAGCGGCTCGCGGGCGATGCGGAAGTGGTGGGCCTCGTTCGGCACGCGGCGCTGCGGGCCGGTCGCGGCGAGCCAGTGCGGCTGGCCATCACTCAACACGCGGAAGCAGTAGCGCGTCGTCGGCCCGGTCGGGCACCACGGGATCGTCGCCTCGAAGCAGGCGAAGCGGCCGCGGTCGGCCGTGCGTGCGAGGGGCAGCCAGGTCTCCTCGTTGTCGAGCAGGAAGCGCGCATGGACCTCATCGAGGTCCGGCACGTCGCTGAGCAGCGTGAGCCGCAGGCCGGCGGCGGTGCGCTCGGCCCACGGGGCGAGGGGCAGGTGCTGGAGGAACATCGGGCAACGCTCGCTGAGGGATCAGCGGAGCGTAACCCGATGCGATGTCACGCAGAGAGCGGGCCGAATTTTCCGGAGCGGTAGTCCTCGACCGCCTGGAAGATCTGCTCATGCGTGTTCATCACGAACGGCCCGTACTGCGCGATCGGCTCGTTCAGCGGCTGCCCGGCGATGATCAGCGCCTGCGCAGGCGCCTCACCGGCCTGCAGCACGATGCCGTCGCGCTCGGCGCCGTTCTTCAGGATCGCCATGCGCTGCGCCCCGACCTTCGCCCCGCCCACCTCGACCTCGCCGCGGTACACGTAGACGAACGCGTTGTGCGTCGCCGGCACGAGCTGGTCGAAGCGCGCGCCCGGCGCCAGGTGCACGTCGAGGTACAGCGGCTGCGTCACCTCGCGCTGCATCGCGCCGGCCACGCCGTGCGATTCGCCCGCGATCACGCGCACCGTCGCGCCGCCGTCGGTCGTGAACTCCGGGATCTCGTCCGACTGGATGTCGCGGTACCACGGGTCGGCCAGCTTGCGATCGGCCGGCAGGTTCAGCCACAGCTGGAAGCCTTCCATGCGCCCGGCCTGCTGCTCCGGCAGCTCGGAGTGCACGATGCCGCGGCCGGCCGTCATCCACTGCACGCCGCCGTTCTGCAGCAGGCCTTCGTGGCCGGCGTTGTCGCGGTGGCGCATGCGCCCGGCGATCATGTACGTGACGGTCTCGAAGCCGCGGTGCGGGTGGTCCGGGAAGCCGCCGACGTAGTCATCGGCGTTGTCGGTGCCGAATGCATCGAGCATCAGGAACGGATCGAGCCGGCGCTGCAGCGGCTGCGTCAGCACCCGCGTCAGCTTGACGCCGGCCCCGTCCGACGTGGCCTGGCCCGTCACCAGGCGCTCCAGCTCGCGCGGGCGCGCGACGGCCTCGGTCACGGGGTGGAAGACGGTGGTGGCGGAAGACATGTCGAACTCCTTGTGGATGGTGGAAAGAACAGAGCGAAAACTCGAAACGGATCAGGCGTGCACGACTTCGTCGATCTGCGCACGGGCGAAGGCCAGGCCCTTCTCGGCCGCGTCCGGGCCCATGTTCAGGCCTTCGGCGTAGAAGAACTCGACGTCGGTCATGCCCAGGAAGCCCAGCACGGTCTTCAGGTACGGCACCTGCGTGTCGGCCGGCGTGTTGCGGTACTGGCCGCCGCGGGTCAGCGCGACGTAGACCTTCTTGCCCGTCAACAGGCCTTGCGGGCCCTTGTCGGTGTACGCGAAGGTCACCTTCACCTTGGCGATCGCGTCGATCCAGTTCTTCAGCTGGGCCGGCACGCCGAAGTTGTACATCGGCACGCCCAGCACGACGGTGTCGGCGGCCTGGATCTCGGCGATCAGCGCATCGTCCAGCGCGGCCCGCGCGGCTTGTGCCGGCGTGCGGGCGTCGGCCGGTGTGAACAGCGCGTGCAGCGCGGCCTCGTCGAGCACCGGCTGCGGCGTCACGGCCAGGTCGCGCAGCGTCACGCGGGCGCCGGGGTTCACGGCCAGCAGCCGGGCGGTCAGTTCGTTGGCCAGCACGGTCGATTGCGAACCTTGGGTGCGGGCGCTGGAGTTGATCTGGAGGATGTTCATGGTGGGCTCCGAAAGGGGTAGAACGCAGTGGCGGAATCGATGGATGAACTCTAGGCGTCCCACAATCCGACCGGAAGCCATCGGATTGGATTACATTGTTCCATCAGCGAGACAGTGGAGCCCCCGATGAGCCTCGAAGCCAATGACCTGATGCTGTTCGCCCGCGTGGCGGACGAAGGCAGTTTCAGCCGTGCCGCCGAGCGTATGGGCCTGCCGAAATCCACCGTGTCGCGGCGGCTGGCCGCGCTCGAGGCGCAGCTCGGCGAGCGGCTGCTGCTGCGCACCACGCGCAAGCTGACCGTCACCGATTTCGGCCACAGCGTGCTGGAGCATGCGCACCAGGTGCTGGCCGAGGTGGAGGCCGCCGCGTCGCTGGCGCAGCACCGGCAGGTGGAGCCGAGCGGGCGGCTGCGCATGTCGATGCCGGCGGACTTCGCCAACATCGTGTTGGGCGAGCTGATGAACGAGTTCCTCGTGCGCTACCCGGCGATCACGCTGGAGCTCGACCTGTCGCCACGCCGCGTGGACCTGATCGGCGAGAACTTCGACCTCGCGATCCGCATGGGCGACCTGCCCGACGATGCGAGCCTGGCGGCGCGGCGGATCGCGGTGTTCCAGGTCGGGCTGTATGCCTCGCCTGCCTACCTGGCGCGGCACGGCGAGCCGAGCGAGCCCGAGGCGCTGATGGAGCACGACGCGCTGCACCTGCTGACGCGCACCGGCGAGCCGGCACCGTGGACGCTGCAGCGCGGCGAGGCGCAGTGGCAGGGCACGCCGCCCGCGCGCGCGACCGCGAACTCGCCCGAGATGCTGATCCGCATGGCGCGTGCCGGCTCGGGCATCACCGTGGTCTCGAGCCATTTCGCGGTGCCGTACGTGCGCAACGGCGAACTGGTGCCGGTGCTGCCGGACTGGTCGCTGCCCGATGTGACGGCCTGGGCGGTGTTCCCCGGCCGGCGCCTGATGCCGGCGCGCACGCGCGTGCTGCTGGAGACGATGGTGGCGCAGTTCTCCGGGCCGACCTGCCGCCGGGCGGAAGAGGAGATCGAGCAGGACCACGCGGCCGCCAGGCAACGCGCCCAGGCAGGCCGCAGCGGCCCGCCCGCGGCGGCGGCTTAGCGAACGCCGGGCGCTTGTCCTACAGGCTCGGCGGGGTGGCTCGCCGTACGCTCGGGGCCCTGATCGTCACTTCGAGGAGACCGCCATGGTCCGCGTGCTCGTGCTGTTTGTCGCCCTGCTGGTGATGGCCGTCTTCACGCTTCTGAACTGGCCGGCCTTCGTCGCGCCGACGCCGCTGTCGCTGGGCTTCACGACGGTGCAGGCGCCGCTGCCGATGCTGCTGCTCGGCGCCTTCGTGTTCATCAGCGTGTGGTTCGTCGTGTGGGCGCTGCAGCTGCAGGGCAAGGCGATGCTGGAAGCGCGCCGGCTCTCGAAGGACCTGCAGGCGCAGCGCGAGCTGGCCGACAAGGCCGAGGCCTCGCGCTTCACCGAGTTGCAGGGTTTCCTCACCACGGAGCTGGCGCGGCTCAACCAGTCGGGGCTGGATGCGCGGGCGGCGGTGAACTCGCGCTTCGACCAGCTGCGGCGCGAGCAGCAGGTGGCGCTGGAGGAGGCGGCGAACGGGATCTCGGCGCACCTCGGGGAGCTGGAGGATCGGCTGGAGCGCTCGCACGGGCTGGCGGCCGAGATCGACCGGCCAGCCGTGCGCGAACACCTGCGCTGAAGCTTCAGCCGAGGTTCACTCGTCGCGGCTGCCGAAGATCCCCAGCAGCGCGAGCAGCGACTGGAACACGTTGTAGACGCTCAGGTAGACGCCCAGCGTGGCGGTGATGTAGTTGGTCTCATGCCCGTCCTGCACGCGCTTCAGGTCGTACAGGATGAAGGCCGAGAAGATGCCGATCGCCAGCACCGACAGCGTGATCATCAGCGCGCCCGACTGGATGAAGAAGTTCGCGATGCCGGCCACCAGCAGCAGGATCATGCCGATGAACAGGAACTTGCCCATCGACGACAGGTCGCGCTTGATCACCGACGACAGCGTCGCCATGCCGAGGAAGACCACGCCGGTGCCGGCGAAGGCCGTCATGATCAGGCTCGCGCCATTCGACAGGCCCAGCACCGCACCGACCAGGCGCGACAGCATCAGCCCCATGAAGAACGTGAACGCGAGCAGCACCGGCACGCCGGCCGCCGAGTTCTTCGTCTTCTCGATCGCGAACATCAGGCCGAACGAGCCGACCAGGAAGACCACCAGGCTGACGCCCGGCGTCATCGCGCGCGCGAGGCCCGTCGACACGCCGATCCAGGCGCCGAGCACGGTCGGCACCATCGACAGCGCGAGCAGCCAGTAGGTGTTGCGCAGCACCTTGTTGCGCTGCTCGACCGAGGTGAATTCACCGGCGTAGCCGGTGGTTGAAACTTGGGACAGGGGATTCATGACAGGTTCCTTCACTTCGTGGGTGTCGTGGGGACAGGAGCGTTCGCGCGGCGCTTGGCGCGCGCGCGGATGTTGAGCGCCTCGACCGCGAGCGAGAACGCCATCGCGGCATAGATGTAGCCCTTGGGCACGTGCGCGTCGAAAGCCTCGGCCGTCAGCGCCATGCCGACCATCACGAGGAAGGCCAGCGCCAGCACCTTGACCGACGGATGGCGGTCGACGAACTCGCCGATCGGCTTGGCCGCCACCAGCATCACGCCGACCGACGCGACCACCGCCGCGACCATCACGCCGATCTGGTCGACCATCCCGACCGCGGTGATCACCGAGTCGAGCGAGAACACGATGTCGATCACCGCGATCTGGCCGATCACGGCCCAGAACATGCGCTGGCCGGCCGCCTTCAGCGCGGCCTCGTCGGTGACCGGCGCCGGCCCGTGCTGCTCCTGCGCCTCGACCTCGACGAAGATCTCGTGCGACGCCTTCCACAGCAGGAACAGGCCGCCGAACAGCAGCACGAGGTCGCGCCCGCTGATGCCCTGGCCGAGCACGGTGAACAGGTCGGCGGTCAGGCCCATCACCCAGCTCAGCGAGAACAGCAGCAGCAGCCGCGAGACCATCGCGAAGCCGAGGCCGAGCCGGCGCGCCTTGTCGCGCAGGTGCGCCGGCAGCCGGCCGACCAGGATGGAGATGAAGATGATGTTGTCGACGCCGAGGACGATTTCCAGGGCGGTGAGCATCGCGAAGGCGATCCAGAGATTGGGGTCGAGGAGAGATTCCATGGCGTGGCAGTGGTGGTCCGCGGGGCTGCCAGGATGGCATGCCGCTGACGCACGGGCAATTCGGGGATCGAGACGGAACCCGGGCCGCGGGCAGGCCGCAGCCGCGGGCCAGGCTTCTCAGGCGAACAGCGTGGCGGCCTTCGGGGGGCGACGCAGGCCGTCCAGCCACGGAGCGGGCCGGTCGGGTGCCGCGTGGAGCGACGGACGGGCCAGCGAGAAGCCGGGGTCCGGCACCGGCAGCGTGCCGGTCAGCAGGTCCTGCACGTCGGCGACGGTTTCGCCGGCCGACTGGATGCGCTCGTCGGGCTCGCGCTCCTGTGCGACACCCTCTTCGAGCGCCACCACGGCCTGCACGGCCGGTGCTTCGCTCGCCTGCGGGCGGGCCATCAGGCCGGCTGCCAGCAGGAAGAGCGTCACGACGAGGACGAGGGTGCGGGAGACCATGGGAGGCGCAGTGTACCGGGCCAGCGTGTCAGGCCGGCCCCGAAGGGCTACTGCGGCTGCTTCGCCACCGCGGCCGGCGCGCCATCCGTCGGATGGTGCCGGCGCACTTTGCGCGAGACCCACTGCACCACGTCGTCGACGAAGGTGAACAGCACCGGGATCACCAGCAGGCTCAGGAAGGTCGACGTGATCAGCCCGCCGATCACAACGATCGCCATCGGCGCGCGGAAGCTCGAATCGACGCCGATGCCGAGCGCGATCGGCAGCATGCCGGCGCCCATCGCGATGGTCGTCATCACGATCGGGCGGGCCCGCTTGTGGCAGGCGTCGAGCACCGCATCCCAGCGCGACAGCCCATGCTCGCGGCGCGCCATGATCGCGTACTCGACCAGCAGGATCGAGTTCTTCGTCGCGATGCCCATCAGCATGATCAGCCCGATCATCGACGGCATCGACAGCGCGGTGTGGGTGACGAACAGCGCGAGGAACGCGCCCGGCACCGACAGCACCAGCGCCGCGAGGATGGTGACCGGCTGCACGAAATCGTGGAACAGCAGCACCAGCACGATGTAGATGCACAGCACGCCGGTCAGCATCGCGAGGCCGAAGCCGGCGAACAGCTCCTGCATCGCCTCGGCATCGCCGACCCCCGCCAGCGTGACGCCGGCCGGCAGGTTGCGCAGGCTGGGCAGCGCCTCGGCGGTGGTCTGCACATGCTCCAGCGACTGGCCGTTCAGCTCGATCTCGAAGTTGATGTTGCGCTTGCGGTCGAAGCGCGCGATCTGCGCCGGCCCGCTGTCGATCGACAGCGTCGCGACGTTCGCGAGCATCACCGGCCCCTTCGCGCCCGGCACCGCGAGCCGCGACAGCAGCTCGAGGTCGGTGCGCGCACCGGCCGTCAGCTTGACGACGATCGGCACCTGGCGCTGCGACAGGTTCAGCTTCGGCAGGCTCTGGTCGTAGTCGCCGGCGGTCGCGATGCGCAGCGTGTCGGCGATCGCCGCCGACGTGACGCCGAGGTCGGCCGCGCGCGCGAAATCGGGCCGCACGATCAGCTCCGGGCGCACCAGGCTCGAGGTGGACGTGACCGCGCCGATGCCGCCGATGCCGCGCAGCTCGCGCTCGACCTGCTTCGAGTGCTCGAGCAGCACGTCGCCGTCTTCGCCGGCCAGCACCACCACGTACTTCTCGCCCGAGCCGCCGAAGCCGACCGCGACGCGCGCGCCCGGCAGCGCCGCCAGCGCATCGCGCAGCTGCTGCTCGATCACCTGCTTCTTCGGCCGGTGGCCGCGCTCGGTCAGGTTGATGCTGAGCGAGGCCTTGCGCACCTCGGCCGCGCCGGCGCCGGCGAACGGGTCGGCGCCGGTGTTGCCGCCGCCGACCGCGGTGTAGACCAGCTTCACGTACTCGTTCTTCTGCACGATCTCGCGCGCCTGCTCGGCCACCGCCAGCGTCTGCGCGAAGGTGGCGCCCGGCGGCAGCGAGATCGAGACCTGCGTCTTCGACAGGTCGTCCGGCGGGATGAAGCCCTTCTCGAGGATGGCGGCCAGGAAGAACGAGCCGACGAAGAACACGACGACCGCGATGGTCGTGATCACGCGGTGGTGCAGCGCGGCCTTCACCCAGCGCATGTAGATCTCGAGCCAGCGGCCTTCCTTGTGCTCGCCCTTCGGCGGCTTCAGCAGGTAGGCGGCCATCATCGGCGTCAGCATGCGCGCGACCACCAGCGACATGAGCACCGCGATCGCCGCCGTCCAGCCGAACTGCACGAAGAAGCGGCCGACCACGCCGCTCATGAAGGCGGTCGGCAGGAACACCGCGATCAGCGTGAAGGTGGTCGCGATCACCGCGAGGCCGATCTCGTCGGCCGCCTCCATCGCCGCCTGCAGCGGCGTCTTGCCCATGCGCAGGTGGCGCATGATGTTCTCGATCTCGACGATCGCATCGTCGACCAGGATGCCGACCACCAGCGACAGCGACAGCAGCGTCACGCCGTTCAGCGTGAAGCCGCCCAGCGCCATGAACGCGAAGGCCGGGATCACCGACAGCGGCAGCGCGAGCGCCGACACCAGCGTCGCGCGCCAGTTGCGCAGGAACAGCCACACCACCAGCACCGCCAGCGCCGCGCCTTCGTACAGCATCGCCATCGAGCTGTCGAAGTCCTCCTGCACGTTGTCGACGAAGTTGAAGGCCTCCTCGAACTTCACCTCCGGGTGCGCCGCCTTCATCGCCTCGATCTCGGCGCGCACGCCGGCCGCCACCTCGGTCTCGCCGGCGCCGCGGGTGCGGGTGATCTCGAAGCCGACCACGGCGCGGCCGTTCAGCAGCGCCGTCGAGCGCTGCTCGGCCACCGTGTCGGCGACGCGCGCGACCTGCTCCAGCCGCAGCCGCCGGCCGTCGGCCAGCGAGATCTCCATCTTCGCGAGTTCCTCGGCCGACCGCACCGTCGCGATCGTGCGCACCGACTGCTCGGCGCCGCCGACATCGGTGCGCCCGCCCGAGGCCTCCTGCTGGATCATGCGCAGCTGGCGCGAGACATCGGCCGCGGTCGCGTTCAGCGCCAGCAACCGGGCCGCATCGAGCTCGACGCGCACCTCGCGCGTCACCCCGCCGACCCGCGCCACCGCGCCGACGCCGCGCACGCTGAGCATCTGCTTGCCCACCGTGTTGTCGACGAACCACGAGAGCGACTCTTCGTCGAGCCGGTCCGAGGCCACGGTGTAGGTCAGGATCGGCGAGCCCGACAGCTCCATCTTCGTGACCACCGGGTCGCGCAGGTCGGCCGGCAGGTCGGCGCGCACCCGCGAGACGGCGGCGCGCATGTCGTCGACCGCCTCCTGCACCGGCTTCTCGAGGCGGAACTCGCCGGTGATCGTGACCAGGCCGTCGGTCACCGAGGTGTAGACGTGCTTCAGGCCCTGCAGCGTCGCGACCGAGTCCTCGATCTTGCGCGCGACATCGGTCTCGAGCTGCGACGGCGACGCACCCGGCAGCGCGGCCGAGATCGTGACGGTCGGCAGCTCGATGTCCGGAAAGTTCTGGATCTTCATGCTCTTGAAGCTGTAGAGCCCGAGCAGGGTCAACAGGATGAAGAGCAGCACCGCGGGGATCGGGTTGCGGATCGACCAGGCGGAGACGTTGATGTTCATGGGGGTCGTCCTTCGGGCGTTTCGGCGGGATCAGCGTGCTGCCGCAGCGGCGGCGGAAGCAGCGGCCGGCACCGGCAGCGCATCGACCACGCGCACCGTGTCGCCGTCGCCGAGGAAGCCGCCGCCGGTGGCGACCACGCGGTCGGCCGGCTGCACGCCGCCGAGGACCTGGATGCGCTCGCCGACGCGCTGGCCGACCTTCACCTTCACGAGCGTCACCTTGTTGTCGGCGCCGACGCGCAGCACGTAGCTGAAGCCCTCGCGCAGCAGCACCGCGCTCTGCGGCAGCGTCATGCCCTGCTGGGCGCCGATCTCGAACTCGCCGCGCGCGAACATGCCGGCCTTCGCGGCGCCGCTGCCGGCCGGCAGGTCGACGTAGACCAGGCCGTTGCGGGTCTGCGCGTCGACGGTCGGCGCGACGATGCGCAGCTTGCCGGTGATGGCTTCGCCGCCCGCCGGCTGCACCCGCACCGCCATGCCCGGCTTCAGCGGGCCGATCTCGGACGACGGCACCTCCGCGCGCCATTCGAGCCGGCCGCCGCGGATCAGGCGGAACAGCTCCTGCCCGGCCGGCAGCACCGCACCGACGGTCGCGCTGCGCGCCGAGATCACGCCGTGGTCCGGCGCCAGCACCTGGGTCTGCTGCAGGCGCAGCTGCTGCACCTTGGCGGCAGCGCGCTGGGCCTCGAGCCGCGCCTGCGCGGTGCGCTCGGCCGTCAGGTACTGGTTGGTCTGCTGCGCGCTGAGGGCGCCGGTGGGCTGCAGGTCGCGGGCGCGCTGCGCGTTGGCGGCCGCCTCGGCGGCATTCGCCTCGGCCTCGGCGACCGCGGCGCGGGTCTGCGCGAGGTCGGCGTTGACGGTGTCGGGCGCGAAGGTCGCGAGCACCTGGCCGCGCTTGACCACGTCACCGACGTTCACCTTCACGTCGGCCAGGCGCAGGCCGTTGGCCTCGGTGCCGACGATCGCCTCCTGCCAGGCGGCGATGCTGCCGTTGGCCGCCAGCAGCACCGGCAGGCTGGCCGGCTGCAGTTGCGCCACGGTGACCGTCAGCGCGGGCTTGCCGGCAGCAGGCTTTTTCTCGTCGGCGGCCCGGACCGTGCTCGTCACGGTGATCGCGAGCACGGCGAGCAGGCCGGCGGCGGCGAGGGACAGCAGCAGGGGCTTCAGTCGTTGGGTCATGGTCGGGCGTGATCTGTGGATCGTCGGGGTGTTCAGGGGGTGGCCTTCGTGGGGCCGCTCGGGTCGCCGGCCGGTGTCGCATCGGCCACCGGCGTGCCCGTGCGCCAGCCGCCGCCGAGCGCGCGGTACAGCGTGATCCACGCGGCGACGCGCTCGCGCTGCAGGTCGATCAGCGTGCCGTGCGCCTGCACCGCGCTGCGGCGCGCGTCCTCCAGTTCGAACAGGCTGGCGAGGCCGCCCTTGAAGCGCGCCTCGGTGGCGCGGAAGGATTGCTCGAAGCCTTCGTCGGCGATGCGGGCGTTCTCGTTGCGCGAAGCGGTGCTGTCGAGCTGCACCAGCGCCTGCTCGACTTCCTGCACCGCGGTGCGCAGCTTCGCGCGGTACAGCGACGCCGCCTCGTCGTAGCGGGCGCGGGCCGCATCGACGTTGGCGCGGCGCAGCCCGGCATCGAAGATCGGCAGCGTCACCGCGACCGGCCCGACCGACCAGACCGTGCCGCTCTGCGTGGTGTCGCCCATGTCGACGCGGGCGCGCGAGATCGAGCCGGCCAGCGTGATGCGCGGCAGCCGCTTCGCCTGCGCCTGCGACACGTCGGCGCTCGCCGCGCTCAGTTCGCGGGCCGCGTTGAACACGTCGGGGCGCTGGTTCAGCACCTCGGCCGGCACGCTGGCGATGGCCAGTTCGGCCGGCTGCGGGATGCGGGCGCTGCCGGCGGCGAGCTGCGCGCGCAAGGCGGTTTCGTCGATCGCGGTCAGCGCGACCAGGCTCTTGACGGCGATGTCGCACTGCGCGCGCTGCGCGGTCAGCAGGCTGGCGCCCTGCGCGGCGCTGGCGCGCGCCAGCGCGGCGTTCGCCGGCGGCTCGAAACCGGCCTTCGCGCTGAGGCCGGTGAGGCGGGCCGTCTCGGCG
>NZ_JBFUGW010000168.1:0-14564 GCF_056402735.1 Rhizobacter sp. P3_C12 | reverse complement strand
GCGCCGGCCCCCGCGCCGAGCGGCCTGACCGCCGGCTTCGCCGGCACCGTGACCGGCGGCGGCAAGGCCGCGGCCGTGACGGTGAGCAGCGCAGCAGCGATGCAGGCGGCGATCGATGCCTACACCGGCTCGGCCGGCCTCGTGATCCGCTACACCGGCAGCTTCGACTTCGCGTCGATCACCGACTCCTGCGCGCAGCGCACGAAACCTGCCGGTGCCATCGTCGAGGTCAAGAACAAGAGCAACGTGACGATCGAAGGTGCCGACGGCTCGGCCGCGAACTTCGGCCTCGCGGTCAAGGGCGGTGCGACGAACGTCATCATCCGCAACATGACGATCGGCCTGCTGCCGGGCTCGATCGACGCGATCGGCATCGAGGGCCAGGGCGGCAAGTCGCCGGGCTACATCTGGGTCGACCACAACACGCTGTTCAGCAGCATCAAGGAGTGCCCGGGCGCCGGCGACATGGAGTTCGACGGGCTGGTCGACAACAAGGCCGGCGCGCACCACATCACCTACTCGTACAACCACATCCACGACCACCAGAAGGTCGGGCTGATCGGCTCCAGCGACAGCGATTCCAGCGACCGCTTCATCACCTACCACCACAACGTCTACGAGAACGTGAAGTCGCGGCTGCCGCTGCAGCGCGGCGGCTACACCCACCTGTACAACAACCTGTACAGCGGCGTGCACACCTCGGGCGCCAACGTCCGCATGGGCGGCTTCTCGCTGATCGAGGGCAACTGGTTCGAGAACGCGCAGAACCCGGTGACCTCGCGCGACAGCTCGACCATCGGCTACTGGGAGCTGCGCAACAACAACGTGAAGAGCCCGGCCGATTTCAGCCGCTACGGCATCACCTGGGTGGCCAGCGAGTCGTCGCCGTCGCGCGACGCCAGCGACTGGGTCAGCACCAGCGCGTTCCCGGTCGGCATCCCGTACACCTACACTGTGCACGACTCCGCCTGCGTGAAGCAGAAGCTGCCCGCGGTGGCGGGTGCAGGCAAGGCGCTGGCCGGGCTGGGTTGCAACTGAGCGGCAACTGACGAGAGACCGCAACATCGCGGCGCAGAGGAGACAAACTTGGATCTGCACTTCGGAACGCCGCTGCGCGCGGCGATCGTGGCCGGCGGCCTGCTGGCCGCCGCCCTCCCCGCGATGGCCGGCACCTTCGTCTACGTGTCCAGCGCCGACAGCCAGGAGCTGTCGGTGCTGGCCTTCGACCGCGGCACCGGCCGGCTGAGTCCGGTCGAGACGCTGGCCGTCGGCGGCACGGTGATGCCGCTCGCGGTGAGCCCCGACAAGCGCTTCCTCTATGCCGCGCTGCGCTCGCAGCCGTTCCGGGTGGTGAGCTTCGCGATCGACCCGGCCGGCGGCCGCCTCAAGAAGCTGGGCGAGGCGCCGCTCGCCGACAGCATGGCCAACATCGACGTCGACGCCAGCGGCAAGTGGCTGTTCGCGGCCTCGTACCCGGGGCACAAGATCACCGTCAACAGCATCGACGGCAACGGCGTGGTCGGGGCCATCCAGCAACTGATCCCGACATCGCCGAACGCGCATGCGATCCATGCCGACGCGAGCAACCGCTTCGTGCTGGCCACCAGCCTCGGCGGCGACAACATCTCGGTCTGGCGCTTCGATGCCGCCAAGGGACAGCTGACGCCGAACGATCCGGCGATCGTGCAGGCGGCGCCGAAGTCCGGCGCCCGCCATTTCGTCTGGGACAAGGCGCAGAAGCACCTGTACCTGCTCAACGAAGTGGATGCGTCGCTGTACGTCTTCGCGTGGGAGGCCGGCCGAGGCACGCTGCGCGAACTGCAGCGCACGACCACGCTGCCCGAGGGCTTCACCGGCAAGCCGTGGGCCGCCGACCTGCACCTGAGCCCGGACGGCCGGCAGCTCTATGCGTCGGAGCGCACCTCGAGCACGATCGCGCGCTTCAAGGTGGATGCCGAGACGGGCAAGCTGGAGCCGGCCGGCAGCACGCCGACCGAGAAGACGCCGCGCGGCTTCGCGATCGATTCATCGGGCCGCTTCCTGATCGCGGCCGGGCAGGAGTCGCATTCGGTGTCGGTGCACGCGATCGACCCGCGCACCGGCGCGCTCGGCGAAGCCACCCGGCTGCCGGTCGGCAAGAACCCGAACTGGGTGGAGATCGTCGACCTGCCGTGACGGCCACCGGCGGGCGCACTCAGCTCTCGTTGTGCGCGACCTTGATGCGCCGGCGCGTGCGCTCGGCCACGTCGTAGATGTTGAAGTCGCTCATCGTCCGGCCGTAGAGGTGCAGGCTGACGGCACGCGGCCGCTCGGCCGGCACGCCGGTGACGTGGATGTGGTCCGGGTTCGGCACGAAGCTCGTGACGGCGCCGCGGCTCAGCAGGATCGTGCCGCCGCGCGCCAGGTCGATGTCTTCGTCGGCGCCGCGGTCGGGTGACAGCCGCACATAGCTGCGCTCTTCCAGCACGCCCTCGACCACGCCGACGACACCCCAGCTGCCGTGGTCGTGCACCGGCGTCCACTGGCCCGGCAGCCAGACGATCGAGTACAGCGACAGGCTCGCATCCGGCGCGTCGTAGATCAGGTTGCGGGTGTAGCCCGACGCGCTGCTGCGGTAGTGCTGCGGCTCGAGGAAGCTGCCGGCGTGGTCGATCAGCTCGAGCATCAGCGGCGCCAGCGCGAGCACGCAATCGGCCGGATCGGGCTGGCGGCCGCTGTGGGCCGAGGCTTGGGCGATGAAGGCGTCGAGGGCGGCGGAGGTCATCGGCGGATTGTCGCGCCTCGCCGGCCCCCTCATCTCGCGATGAGGGCAGGCAGCGACGCCGCCAGCAGCGCGACACCCGACGCCGTCAGCAGGCCCAGCACGATCTTGCGGAACGCCGCCTCGGACATGCCGATGTACAGCCGCGCGCCCAGCAGCGTGGGCACCAGCATCGCCGGCGCGACGATCGCGAACATCGGCAGCATGTCGCGGGTGACGATGCCCTTGGCCACGTAGACGGCCATCGTGACCGCCAGCGCCGCGAGATTGAAGTTCTGGATGATGGCGCGCTGCTCGTCCTTCGCGAAGCCGCGCAGCGTGCACCACAGCGTGGGGATCGTGCCGGTGAATCCGCCGATGCCGCCCATCACGCCGCCGAGGCCGCCGGCGACCGCATCGGCCACCTGGCCGCCGGCCCGGATCTTCGGGAGGCTGCCGGCCAGCAGCATCGCCGGACACCACAGCACGAGCAGCGTGCCCAGCACCACCTTGAAGAGCAGCACGTCGAGCAGCGGCAGGATGGTCACGCCGATCGGAATGCCGACCAGGCCGCCCAGCACGAAGGGCAGCAGGCGCCGCAGGTCGAAGCCGCGCCGCACCGTCAGCGCGGCAATGACCTGGCCGGTCAGCGAGCCGAACACGGCCAGCACGGCCGCCAGCATCGGGTCGAGCGCCCAGGCCCAGAACGACATCGCGGTGAGGCCGAACCCGAAACCCGACAGGCCCTGGACGAAGCCGGCGCAGATCGCGCCGACGGCGACGACCATCACGAGGTGGTGATCCATGGGAATCAGTGAGTGGTCCTGAGTGCGGAGAACAGCTCGATGAGCCGCGATGCGGCAGGCGACAGGTAGCTGTTGGCGCGGTAGGTCACCACGAGCCGGCGGTGCATCGTGGCCTCCTTCAAGGGGATCTCCTTCAGGCCCGACCGTCCCGGCCGGCTGCCCAGGTGGTGGCGCGAGATGAAACTCAGCAGGCCGGTCTGCTCGATCAGCAACGGCAGCATCAGCAGCATCGTGCTCTCGACCTGGACCTTCGGCCGCGGCAAGCGCTTGCGGTCGAAGGTGTGGTCGAGCCAGTCGCGCGTCGGCGCGCCAGGCGGCTGCAATGCCCAGCGGTAGGCCGACAAATCCTTCAGCGTCGGGGTGCCGCGAAACAGTTCGTGGCTCGCGCTCGCGGCGACGACGATCGCATCCTCCACCAGCATCTTCGAAACGTAGCCGGCTTCGGTGGGGCCCTCGGTTCCGACCATCATGTCGATCTCGCCGGCGTGCAGTTGCGGCTTCAGCGTGTCGACCAGGCCGACGACGGTGCGCAGCGTCACCTCGGGCGCCTCCTGCAGCAGTTGCCGGGCCACCGAGGGCAGCACGAACTGCGCCGCGGTCGGCACGATGCCGATGCGGACATGCCCGGCCAGCCCCTGGCCGATGGCACCGATCTCGCGCTGCGCATCTTCGACGTCGAAGCGCATGCGCTGGGCCCACTTCAGCAGCACGCGCCCGGCGGCCGTCAGCCGGATGCCCCGGCCGGCTCTCTCGAACAGCGCAGCCCCGCAGTCCTCTTCCAGGCGCCGGACGCAGCTCGTCAGCGCGGGCTGCGTGCGGTGCAACCGCGCCGCCGCACGGCCCATGTGCTGCAGCTCGGCGATGGTCTCGAAATAGCGCAGGTCGCGCAGGTCCATGTCAAAAGTGCCGTTGATGGATTTCAAAAAACTATCGATTGGACTGTAGAGGTCGCCACGCCAATACTCAAGCCCATCGACAGACCCGCGACACCGATCCGGGCCGCCAGATCGGCGCGATTCACGATGGAGACGACATGCCCTTTCTCTTTTCCCTTGCCCGACACTTCCTGCCCGCCCTGGCAATGGCCGCCGTTTGCAGCGGCGCGTTCGCCCAGGCCTGGCCGGCCAAGCCGATCCGCGTCATCGTGCCGTTCCCGCCCGGGGGCGGAACCGACATCATCGCCCGCGAATCGACGCAGAAGGTCGCCACGGCGACGGGCTGGACCTTCGTGATCGACAACAAGCCGGGAGCCGGCGGCAACCTCGGCGTGGACGCGGTGGCCAAGGCCCCCGCCGACGGCTACACGCTCGTGCTGGGCCAGACCAGCAACCTGGCGATCAACGCGACGCTGTACGCGAAGATGCCCTACGACTCGCAGAAGGACCTGTCGCCCATCGTCCTGCTGGCCAACGCCCCGCTGGTGATGGTCACCGGCATGGGCACGCCGCACAAGACGCTGGCCGATGCCGTCGCTGCGGC
Organism: Rhizobacter sp. P3_C12; assembly: GCF_056402735.1. Lineage (NCBI taxonomy): Bacteria > Pseudomonadati > Pseudomonadota > Betaproteobacteria > Burkholderiales > Sphaerotilaceae > Rhizobacter > Rhizobacter sp. P3_C12. Next base: position 9,539 of record NZ_JBFUGW010000168.1, on the reverse strand, counting down.
GAAGGCCAGGCCCGACGCGCTGAACTTCGCGTCGCCCGGCAACGGCACCGTCGCGCACCTGACCGGCGAGCTCTTCCAGAAGGCCGCCGGCATCCGGACGCAGCATGTGCCGTACAAGGGCGCCGCGCAGGCACTGACCGACGTCATCAGCGGCAACGTCGACCTGTACATGGCGTCGGTGCCGACACTGCTCGGCCAGATCAAGCAGGGCAAGCTGCGCCCGCTGGCGGTCACGTCGGCGAAGCGGGTCGACGATCTGCCGAACACCCCGACCATCAACGAGTCCGGCTACAAGGGGTTCGACGCCGTCACCTGGTTCGGCCTGCTGGCACCGGCCGGCACGCCGAAGGAGGTCATCGTGAAGCTGAACGCCGAGTTCAACAAGGCGCTGCGCCAGGCCGATCTGCGCAAGAAGCTCGAAGACGAGGGGGCGGATGCCGCCGGCGGCACGCCCGACCAGTTCGCCGCGCTGATCAGGACGGAAGTCCAGCGCTGGGGCGGGGTCGTCAAGGAGTCCGGCGCCAGGGTCGACTGACCCCGGGCCGCCCGCACACGTTCAACAGCCAATCCAGGAGATCCCGATGAGCCAGGCCGCTGCATTGCCCGACGTCATGCGCGACATCGAACGCGTCGACGCCGCCACCGTCGAGCGTGCCTCGAAGTTCCCGTCGTCGATCCTCGCCGACGTGGCCGGTCGCCGCGGCGCGCTGCACGGCCGCATCGCGCCGCTGTCGCCGTCGATGCGCTTCGCCGGCCCGGCGCTCACCGTCGAGGTCCGGCCCGGCGACAACCTGATGATCCATGCCGCGATGGCGATCGCGCAGCCGGGGGACGTGATCGTGGTCGACGGCAAGGGCGATCTCGGCAGCGCGCTGATGGGCGAGATCATGTCGCAGCAGTGCGTGGCGCTCGGCATCGCGGCGGTCGTGATCGACGGCGCGGTGCGCGACAGCGAGGCCATCCGCGAACTGGGCTTCCCGATGTATGCGGCGGGCCTGAACCCGAATGGCCCGACCAAGTTCGTCCCGGGGCGGCTCAACCACCCGATCTCCGTCGGCGGCGTGACCGTGCATCCCGGTGACCTCGTGGTGGGCGACGCCGATGGCGTGACGGTGATCGAACGGGCCCGGGCCGTGGCGCTGCTGCCGCTGGCCGCCGAGAAGGTCGCCGCGGAGGCGCGGCGCATTGCCGACATCAAGAGTCGCAAGGCGCTGCGGCCCGCCTGGCTGGACGGCGCGCTCCGAGCGGCCGGCGTCATCCAGGACGGAGAAACGCTGTGAGCCGCAAGCCGGTGTTCGTCGTGACCGGTGCCGACCTGGCGCCGCAGGCGATGGCCTTGCTCGACGACTTCGAGGTCGTCTTCGCGGGCAGGACGCCGACCGAGCACGACGTGATCGCCCTGTGCCAGCGGCACGACCCGGTGGCGATCATCGTGCGCTACAGCCAGGTCGGCGCCGCCGCGATGGACGCTGCGCCGAGCCTGAAGGTGATCTCGAAGCATGGCAGCGGCACCGACACGATCGACCAGGCCGCCGCCCGGGCCCGCGGCATCCAGGTCGTCGCCGCTGTGGGGGCCAATGCCGCCGCCGTCGCCGAACAGGCGCTTGCGCTGTTGCTCGCCGCCGCCAAATCGGTGGTGCTGCTGAACGAGCGCATGCATGGCGGCCACTGGGACAAGGCGACGCACAAGAGCATCGAGCTCGAAGGCCGCACCATCGGCGTGATCGGCCTGGGGGCGATCGGCCGGCGCTTCGCTCGCGTGGCCGATGCCCTGGGCATGCGCGTCCTCGGATTCGACCCGTACGCGAACGACCTGCCGGCGCATGTCGCGCGCGCCGACCTGGCGACGATCTGGCGCGAGGCCGATGCGATCTCGCTGCACTGCCCGCTGACGGCCGACAACGCACGGCTGCTGAACGCGCAGACCCTGGCCGCCTGCAAGCGGGGCGTGCTGATCGTCAACACCGCGCGCGGTGGCCTGATCGACGAGGCGGCGCTGCTCGCCGCGGTGCGCTCGGGCCAGGTGGCCGCGGCCGGGCTCGACAGCTTTGCGACCGAGCCGATGCCCTCGCCGCACCCGTTCCACGGCGAGGCGCGCATCACGCTCAGCCCGCACATCGGCGGCGTCACCGCGGATGCCTACGTCAAGATGGGCGTGGCCGCGGCGGAGAACGCGCTGAACGTCCTGCGATCTTGAAGGTCATGCCAGCGTCTCGGCCGCCGAGAAGCCCTGCTCCATCAAGGCGAGGAACGCGGCGTTCGCCTTCTTCGCAGAGCCGCCGCGCTCCATCAGGCGTATCGCTTCCTCGCGCGCCATGCGCATCGTCAGCACGATCATCCCGGCCATGAGTCGCGTGACGCCGTCGGGCTTCGGCCCTGCCAGCTCGATCGCAAGGCCTTCGGCCGCTTCGTCCCCGAGCTCGCGCAGGCGCGCCTGAAGCGACGGGCTGGCGGCGAGGACCCGCCACCAGTTCAGTGCCTGCGCGTTGACGGAGCACAGCGGATGCTTCCGGCCGCTCAGCTCCTGGACGAGCGCGCGCAGCGCATCGATGGGAGATGTCCCGTCGGGCCTCTCGCGCAGCGCCTGACGGAACGACAGCAGCTTCAGGTCGTCCTCGCGATCGAGCATCAGCTCTTCCTTGCGGGAGAAGTAGTTGAAGACGGTCATCTTCGACACGTTCGCCGCAACCGCGATGTCGTCGATCGTCACCGCCTCGAAGCCCCGCTCGAAGAACAGCTCTGTCGCCACGTCGGAAATCCGCTGTCGGGTTTCCCGCTTCTTGCTCTCGCGTCTCTCGCCCATGGGCGTGAAGCTTAGCCGAAGCTCGCGTGGGAGATCCGCCGTTGGCTCAAATTTTGTACTCAGTAAAAAATGTGTTGCCAATAACTTTTATCGAGTACACAATTTTCACTCGTCATCGCTGGATGGCGCAGCACAGAGAAAGGAAGCGGCAGATGACCCGTGGCAATGACAAGAAGGTGCTCATCTCGGGAGCGAGCTTCGCGGGGCTCTCGTGCGCCCATTGGATGAGTCAGCTGGGCTACGACGTGACCGTCGTCGAGATCGGGCCGGGGCTGCGCACCGGCGGCACGGCCGTCGACATCCGCGGGAACACGGTCGACATCGTCAAGCGCATGGGGATCCTCGAACAGATTCGCGCCAATCGCCTGGGCCTGCGACGGTGGGAATTCAAGAACGCCGATGACCGGACCGAACGCGCACTCGTGTTGCGGGCGGAAGGCGATCCTCCCCGGGAAGATGAATTCGAGATCGAGCGGAACGTGCTGCTGAACATCCTGCTCGAGGCCGTGAGAGACCGATGCGAGATCGTCTTCGGGGACAACATCGCAGGGCTGGTGGAGACGACCGGCGGCGTCGACGTCACGTTCAGGAAGGGCGGCCGGGGCTCGTTCGGCCTCGTGCTCGGCTGCGATGGCATGCATTCGGGCGTGCGCAAGCTCTGGTTCGGCGAGGAAGCGCGGTACACGCACTTTCTCCAGCAGTACTTCTCGATCGCGATCGTCGACACCTTGCTGATCGAGCGCGATACCGCGCAGATCTTCAACGTGCCAGGCAAGGCCGTGATGCTCAATGCCTACAAGGACAAGACCGACATCATCCTGGGCTTTGTCTGCGAGCGCGAGATCGCGCATGACCGCCGCGACGAAGCGCAGCAGCGCAGGATCATGGCGGAGCAGTTCGCCGGGTTGGGCTGGAGGACTGCGGAGGTGTTGAGGGCCATGGCCGACTCGAACAACTTCTACTTCGACAAGCTGTGCCAGATCCGGATGCCCTCGTGGTCGCGGGGCAGGGTCGCGTTGGTGGGGGACGCGGCCTTCTGCGCGTCTCCCGCTGCCGGAATGGGCGGATCACTCGCCATCGACGGCGCGGCCGCGTTGGGAGAGGCGATGCGGGCAGCGGGTGGCGACCCTGCGCGGGCGTTCCGCCTCTATGACGAGCAGTTCCGTCCGTTCGTCGACGAAGTACAAGCCGAAGCGGTGCGGGTGGGACTCGAGACGCTGGTGCCTCGAACCGAAGAGGCGATCCGCGCACGAAACGCGAAGACGCAATTCGAGTTCTAGGCCGCCCGGCCTCTCGGTCCCCGCCTTTCAGTTCACAGCCGGCGCCGTGAGGCGCCAGTGTTCACCACTGCATTTCGCCCTTGGCCACCTTGGCGCCGATGTCGAGCGCGATGCCCAGGCCGGCTTGCGGGTAGGCCTTCTTCATGGCCTCGATCAGCTCCGCAGCGTTCTTGGCTTTCGCGGCTTCCGCATCGAAGCGCTGCAGGTACTCGCGGGTGTAGCGGACGCTGCTGGCGTCGAGCGGCGTGCCGGCGGCCATGTGGCCGGGCACGACGGTGACGGGCTTCAGCGCCTCGATCTCGTCGAGCTGGGCGAACCAGGCCTTGCGCTCGCCGGCCTTCTGGGTGTCGGCGGTCCACACGTGCAGGTTGCCGAAGATCGCGATGTTGCCGGCGACGGCCTTGATCGACGGAATCCACACGTAGGGGCGATGGGCCAGCTCACCGGTGGTGCCGCGAACCTCGATCGTCTCGCCATCGACGCTCAGCGTCGTGCCCTGCAGCAGTTCCGGCACGATCGGCTTCTGCGGCGCATTGGCGCCCATCTTGGGGCCCCAGAACGCCAGCTTGCCTGCCAGCTTGGCCTGGATCTTCTCGCGCACGGCCGGGGTGGTCAGCACCTGCGCCTGCGGGAAATACGCCTTGAGCACTTCGGCGCCGAAGTAGAAATCCGGGTCGGCGTTGCTGATGAAGATGGTGCGCAGCGACTTGCCGCTGTCGAGCACATTGGCCGCCACGCGCAGCGCATCGGCACGGGTGAAGCCGCTGTCGATGACGATGGCCTCGGTCTTGCCGCTGACCACCACGGCGTTGACGTTGAAGCTGTTGCCGTCGGCGTTGTAGACCTTCAGGGTCAGCGCAGGCTGGGCCTGCGCCACGGCGGCCGTGGGTGCGACGACGCCCAGCGCCAGGGCGGGCAGGAAAACGCGGACGAAGGTGCTGAACTGGAACATGGAGATCTCCGTGAGGGTGGGAACACTGTTTGCGACGAGATGGACTCTATTTGCATCGATGCAGTAGATAAATATTGCTACAGTTGAATTGTTGTTGCATAGATCGATGAAATGGACCGTCTGACGGCTGTGCGTGTGTTCGTCGAAGTGGCCGATCTCGGCAGCCTCACCCAGGCTGCCGAGCGCCTGGAGATGTCGGTCGCGATGGTCAGCCGCTACCTCGCGGCGCTCGAGGACTGGCTCGGCGCCCGCCTGCTGCACCGGACCACGCGGCGTGTCAGCCTCACCGATGCCGGGTCGGCGGCACTGCCCTCGTGCCGGCAGCTGCTCGGCATCGCGGACGAGGTCCATCACCTGGCCGGCGAGCGCAGCCGTGAGCCGGCGGGGCTGCTGCGCGTCACCACGGCGGGCTCCTTCGCCGAGGCCCAGCTCACCGGCGCGCTGGTGGATTTCCAGCGCCTGCACCCGCAGGTGGAGGTGATGCTGTCGGTGGGCGACAAGGTCACCGACCTGGTCGCGGAGCGCGTCGACCTCGCGGTGCGCATCACCAACACGCTGGACGCGACGATGATCGCGCGGCCGCTGGCGCAGTGCCGGTCGATGCTGTGCGCCTCACCCGGGTACCTGCAGCAGCACGGCGTGCCGCGCGTGGCCGAGGAGCTGCGGCGCCACCGCTGCGTGGCGCACGCCTTCGGCATCGGCAAGCACTACGGGTTCACGCGCGGCGGCGAGAAGCTCATGGTGTCGGTCGACTGGGCCTTCCACACCAACGAAACCGCGGTGCTCCGGCGTGCCGTTCTGTCCGGGGCCGGCATCGGCATGCTGCCGACCTACTACCTCGGCGATGACCTGCGCGCCGGCCGCCTGGTGCAGCTGCTGCCCGACCACGAGCCGGACGTGCTGGGCATCCACGCCCTCTATCTCTCGCGCCAGCATCAACCGCTGGCGCTGCGCATGCTGGTGGACTTCCTGGCGGAGCGCTTCGCGGGGGAGGAGGCGCCGTGGGATCTCGCCCTGAATGACAGAATCTGATGAAACTCCCTGGTGCGCACATGAAGATCCTGCGTTGGCTTCTCGTCCTGCCGTCGTGGCTTGCCGGGGTGGTCCTGAGCCTGGTGGTGGCCATGGCGCTGCGAGCCCTCTGCATCCAGCTGTGCCCGCCGGAGCTGCTGGTGTCCGGCATGTGCATGGCGACGTGGTACCGCGCTGCCGAATCGCTGTCGATCTGTGTCGGGGCGGCCGTGGGCGCCGCGACTGCCGTGCTCCTCCCCTCGCTCGCCGCGCCGCAGCATCGCGGTCGCGTGGCGCTCGCAGCGCTGGGTCTCGGGACGGCCTGCGCGACGTGGTGGCTGGCGGCCGGCGGCTTCTCGCTGCTGGCACCTTTTGCTTGCGCGCTGGCCAGTGGCGTCGTCACTGTCCTCGTGGTCCTGGGCCGGCCTGCCCGATATCGAGGTGAGTTGCGGTGACATCTTCGAGCACGGTGCCGATGCGATCGTCTGTCAGCCATTTCCAGCGCGCGTCGGACTCCGCACGGGCCTGTTCGAAGCTCCTGGCGTAGTCGAGCATCCCGTTGCCGAGCACCAGCCGAAGCGGTGGCTCCTCCACCTCCACCTCCGCAACCCGCATCACCACCGCAGCGATGCGCGAGGGGTCCGCGTAGCTGTCGCTGCCGAAGACGTTCGTGTCGAACTGGGCGGCGATGTCCTGCATCGCCATGTCTTCCACCGCTCCGATGTTGGCGAACCCGGCGTTGTTGATGACGGCGTCCAGCCGTCCGAACCGCCGAACGCCGCTGTCGACGGCCGCTTTCGCGCTCGCGAAGTCCGTGACGTCGAGCGCCACCGGAAGGATCTGCTCGCGGTCTTTGCCATGAAGGGCTCCTTGTCGGGAGCTTGTCGACGGGTTGAACGAGCCTCCACGATAGGTGGCAAATACAGGACTGAATACAATCAACAATCCAGTCTTCGTTTGCCAGAGTCCTGCCATGGTCGATCCACTGTCGGAAGTGATCTCCTTGCTGCAACCGGGAACCGTGTTCTCGAAGGGCATCAGCGGCGCGGGGCGCTGGGGGGTGCGCTACTCGGCATTCGGCCAGCCGAGCTTCTGCGCGGTGCTCGAGGGATCCTGCCGGCTGGCGGTCGACGGCCAGGAGCCCATCACGCTGCAGGCGGGAGACTTCGTCCTGCTGCCTGCCACGCCGGGACTGACCCTCTCCGGCTTCCAGCCGGTCAGGCCGAAGAAGGTCGACCCTCGCATCGAGGCTTCGGAGGCCTCGGGAGAGGTACGGCATGGCACGCAAGACGGCCCGCCCGATGTCCGGCTGTTGGGCGGCTACTTCGTCTTCGGCTCGCCGGACGCTGCGCTGCTGGTCTCGCTGTTGCCCCAGCAGATTCACATTCGCGGCGAGCCGCGACTGGAGAGGCTCGTCCAGTGGGTGAAGGAAGAGGCCCGCGACGAGCGCGCCGGACGCGAGCTGGTGCTGGCACGCCTCGTCGAGGTGCTGCTGATCGAGGCGCTTCGCTCCACGACCGGGGCGTCGGCTTCAGCCGGGTTGCTTCGCGGCCTGGCGGACACGCGCCTGGCGCGGTCGCTGCGGCAGATGCACGAGAGACCCTCCCACGCCTGGACCGTCGAGCAGTTGGCCCGGGAAGCCGCGCTCTCGCGTTCGGCCTACTTCGAGCGATTCACGCGTGCCGTCGGCATGCCGCCGATGGAGTACCTGCTCTCCTGGCGCATGGCCCTGGCGAAGAAGCTGCTTCGCAGCAGGGATCGCGGGCTCGGCGAGGTTGCCGAGTTGGTGGGCTACAGCTCGGCCAGCACCTTCAGCACGGCGTTCAGCCACCATGTGGGCCAGCCACCGGGCAGGTTTGCGCAGGGTCGCTGAGCCGCCAAGGCCTGCCCCATCAGCCGGGAGACCTCGCGTAAGAGATGCTACCAAGCCCCACCGAAGGCAGGACGCTGGCGGATCTTCAAGACAATCCGGACGCCTCCCCTCCATTGGCAAGCGCCGTGCACTCCATGAACAGAAATGAAGAGAGATTCCGCAAGCTGCTGGCCTTGACGGCCTTGTGCGCCAGCACCGCCCTCGTGGCGGGCTGCGGTGGCAGCTCGGACGGCGATGGCAACGCGAATACGCCGCAGCAAGGTGGCCCGGCTCCGGCTCCGATGGTGTCCGCGCAATTCACCGCGAGCAACGCCGAGATCCCCAACCCCGAGCGCGGCTTCTACCGCTGGGCCTGGTCGGACCTGAACCAGTTCAGCAAGGACGACGGCGCCGATGCGTACACGAACGGCTTCCGCGTTCTCTACGCGATGGTCCGGCTCGACGCCTACAAGAGCACCGCTCTGCCCGCCAGCCTGCTCGACGGCTTGCGCACCGGCTTCGCCAACGCGCGGCAATCGGGCGTGAAGATCATCCCCCGCTTCGTCTACAACTACCCGGACGGCGAAACCGAGTACCGCAACGCAACCGACGCATCGCTCAGCCAGGTGCTCGCCCACATCGCCCAGCTCAAGCCGGTGCTGCAGGAGAACACCGATGTCATCGCCTACCTGCAGGCGGGCTTCATCGGGGCGTGGGGCGAGTGGCACACCTCGTCGAACGGCCTGACCAGCGCCGGCAACCGCACGAGCATCCGCGATGCCTTGCTCGGCGCCCTGCCCCCGGAGCAGTTCGTCCAGTTCCGCTACCCGCCCTACGTGATGGAGTGGTTCGCCACGCCACCGGCGGAATCGACCGCCTTCAACGGATCGGCCGCCTCGCGCTCGGGCGTGCACAACGACTGCTTCCTGGCCAGCGCCACCGACGTCGGCACCTACAGCGACAACGCCACCACGAGGCAGCAGCAGCGCAACTACACCATGGCGCTCGCGAAGGTCACGCCCTTCGGCGGTGAAACCTGCAACCCGGCGGACGACGCCGGCGCGCAGCCCCGGACCAGCTGCGCGGACATCCTGGCGGAAGGCCGGCAGTTCTCGCTGACCTACCTGAACAACGACTACTACACCGAAGCCTTCCACACCCGCTGGAAACAGGACGGGTGCTACGACGAGGTCAAGCGCCTGATGGGCTACCGGCTGGAGTTCGTCTCGGCCGAACATGCCGCGACGGCCACCACCGGTGCTGCGTTGTCGGTGCGATTCACGGTGCGCAATGTCGGTTGGGCCCGACCGTTCAAGGCGCGCCCGGTGCTCCTGCTGCTGAAGCATCGAACCAGCGGCACGGTGGTGAAGCTGTCGACCTCCGTCGATCCCCGCAGCTGGACCGCGGGCAACAGCTTCACGCACGATGTGTCGGTGACCGTTCCCGCGGGCACGCAGGTGGGAGAGCACGACGTCTACATCGCGCTGCCCGATGGCACGGGGCCGCTCGGCAGCGATGCCCGCTTCGCCGTGCGACCGGCCAATGCAGACAATGCCGCCAGCCGGCAGGGGTGGGATGCGTCGCTGGGCGCCTTCCGCTTCGGCACCACCGTCACGGTCAAGTAGGCGGGCGGCCGCGCTG
>NZ_JBFUGW010000167.1:0-14639 GCF_056402735.1 Rhizobacter sp. P3_C12 | reverse complement strand
CGGTTTCAACCCACGTGCGCCTCAGACGAGACGCACGACGTCAAGGCCGCCGAGACTGTGCATTGCCCGGAAGGTTTCAACCCACGTGCGCCTCAGACGAGACGCACGACTCCACGCTCCCAACCGCCCTTTCCACCATGACTTTCTCGCCCCGAAACGCGAACCTCGCACAAGGCGAGTTCCGCGCAGCACGGCGAGCGTCTTGCACAAAGGAATTCCCTTTCAGGACAGGTGCTTGCGCGAAGCGCGAACCTGTCCGTGAGAAGGACGTCACTGCAGGTTCGCGAAGATCATCATAGAACCAGCGGTGAATCGAAATCGGTGGCCTTGAACTTGCCGTGCTCCCGCACTTCGCAGCCCTTCGAGTCCGCCAGACGATACAGGCGGAGACTGTCCTGCGTCGGCTCGATCTCGGACAACAGCCGTCGCTCCAACGTCTCCAGCTGCATCAGATCGACCTGACACTCGAAGACCGACTTCTGCACTCTTTGCCCCGTCCCCTCGCACACCTTGGCCACCCGGCGCAGTCGTCGCCGACCCGCCTGCGTCTCGGTGCTCACGTCATAGCAGACGATCACCAGCATGGCCAGCTACCTCGGCGTGAACGGCGGATACTCGGCGATATCACCTCGCACGCATCGCGCCAGCAGGCGTGCCTGCGTGAGCGGCACCAAACCCAGCGGCACCGCCTGGGCCAGCAACGCATGCGAGATCTCATCCTGCTTGCGCTCCTGAAAGGCCACCACTACCGCCTTTCGCGCATCGCCCTCCAACAGCACAGCACCACCCTCCCTCACAGAGAAATCCGCGACACCGATCTGCCCACGGTTGACCAGCGTCAGTGCCAGTCGGTCGGCCCAGGGTCGAAACTCTTCCACCAGATCCAGTGCCAATGCCGCCCGCCCCGGGCGCACGGCATGCAAGAAGCCGATCTGCGGGTCCAGCCCTGCCGCCTCGCACGCAGAGCGGCTGTCGTTCGTCCACATCGAATACAGGAACGACAGCAAGGCATTCATCCTGTCGCGTGGCGGCCTCCGGCTTCTGCCGTTCATGCTGAATGCTTCTCGCAGATCAGGCCGCAACAGCCGGTTCAACGCCGCAAAGTAGGTCCGCGCCGCCTCCCCCTCCACACCGCGCAAAGCGTCAAGCCCGTCCACGCCCGGCAAAGCACGCAAGCTGGCCGCCAGATCCTGAGCCGAGCGCTCCAGCACGGCCTCGTCGTCGCCCTGCTTCGCCTCTCGGGCGCCGCGCAGCAGCACTTGCCGCTGGTTCTTGAGCTTGCCCGCCACCATGGTCCGGGCAATCGACATCGTCTTCTGCGGGTCCAGCGCGGCCTGATGCTGCGCCTGCCTCAACAGCACGTTGCCCGACACCTCGCCTTCCAGCCTGGCCTTGAAGCGCCCGTTGACATCGAGCAAGACCAACGCGATGCCATCCTCCGCCAGCCGGTGCATCAAAGGCGCACTGACACCGACGTGACCGAAGCAGACCACGGCTTGAAGGTGATGCAGCGGCACGCGCAGCCGCGTCTCGTTCTCCACCTCTACACGCAACGTGTCGTTGTCCAGTCGCACACGGCTGTCAGGCAGGGTCACGTAGAGGGTGTTCAACAGGTTCATCGCTACGCATCCGGATCAAACAAGCTCGTGCCGACCGGCCGCGCAGCCAGGCGTCGCAGCGCTTCGGGTTGGCATCGCTCGCGCAGCGAGCAGTTCTTGCACCGACGCTCGTCGTCGGTCGGCGCAGGCAAACGCCCCGCATCGAGCATCGCGCGGATCTCCTGTGTGGTCTCCACCACCTGCGCGCGAAGCGCATCCGTGATCGGCACGATGCGTCGCCGTCGCGACGAGGCGTAGTACAGCGCGCCCTCGCAGACACTGCGGCCCGTCATGTCTTCCAGGCACAGCGCCTGGGCCGCCAGTTGAAGGTCGTCGCACGCGGCGATCTCGGCCACCTTGTGGCGGGATCCGTGCTTGTATTCCACCGGATAAGGCGTGCCGTCGGGCTCGAACTCCACGACGTCCGCCTTGCCGATCAGGCCGAGTCGGTCGCACCACAGCGGCAGTGCACGCTCGATCCGGAGCCCCGCGCGCAACTCGAACCCTGGCTGATCCACCGTCGAGTGGACAGCCTGCCCGCGCAGGGTGTGGACGTTGTCGTCGAACGACTGCTCCAGATGGATCAACCCGCATTGGCGGGCACAGTACGCCCAGTGCTGCAGGGCCGACAGTGGCAAGGGCTCGATTTCGCCCACAGCTGACTCGCTCAGCCAATCCTGCGAATCAGTTTCACGCCCGCAGGAAGTGCCGATTCGTCCACCGAGACCTCGTAGTCGGCAAAGCTGCGCGGCACCGCAGCCCCATCGCGTCGGCGGACATGAACCAGGTCGAACAGAGAATGCGCATGGGCATTTCCCAACTCAGACGCATGCTCGAACACGAAAAGAGCCCTGGTCGCCATCTCGCCACGGGCGGCTGAGCGGTCATGCTCGAACATGTCCTCCAGCGCCTTGAACAGGATGCCTAGGTCGTCCTGTGAGAACTTCGTCTGCTTCGCCAGGAAGGCCGACACGAAGCCGTGGGAGCGGTACAACCCGTAGGGCACGGTGTGCTTGCGGCCCATCGTACGGTTGTCGCCCTGCTGCTTCTCCGCCTCGGCTTCGGTCGCAACGGCCATGCGCGTGATCGCATGCTCCAGCGACACGATCGGGTCGATGGAGCGGGCGAACGTCAGTTGCACCGGACCACGCACCTGCCCGCAATTCACCCCGGTCGACATCACGGCGCCGAAGGTGCGCACGTCGAAGAAGTTCTGGCACATCCAGGCGCGTGCCTGCTCCACGTCGGCACCACTGCCCTTGCGTTGCTTGTCCTTGCCCGGCTTCTTCTTGCTGCCTTCCTCGGCTTCAGCAGCCGGTTCGTCGGCCGGTGCATCCAGCTTCAGGGCCGAATAGGCGCGCTGGTTCTGCAGATTGAGAATGGCCTTCTCCCGCACGTAGATCTCGTAGCGCAATTGCCCTTCGGACGGCTCGGACTCAGCCTGATCCTGCGTGAGGGCGACATAGTTCCGCACCTTGCGCTTGAGGGCCACGTCGGTCACGAGGCCATGGCCGGATTCGGCATCCAACCGCGGCAGGTTGCCAGCATCCGGATCACCGTTCGGATTGCCATCCTTCACGTCGAACAACAGCACGAAGTCGTAGCGATGGGTCAGGCTCATGTCGATGTGCTCCTCAAGCGGTCTGCGGGATGGGTGCCGATTCGGACTTGCTGGTAAAGAAGTCCTGGCGTTGGTGGTAGTAGCCGAGTGCAAAACGGGCCCGCTCGGCCAGCGGCTGGTTGGACGGAAACTCGAAGTCGGCAGGCAGCAAACCCCAGATGCCTCCCAACAAGCGATCCCGCAGCACCTGCAGCCCGAGCTTGCTGCGCCCCAGGTCGCGCATGTGGTGCTGATTGAGCTGCACCAGCCGCGGGAACACCGTGGCCGGGTTGCCCATTGCCGAGCTGAAGTAGGTGTCGCGGATCGTGCGGTTGAGGTCTCGGCCCGCAGCATCCGCCTGAATCCGCTCGTAGGCGGCAAAGAGCCGGCCCAGCAGGTAGRCCGGGTCAGCGTTGGTGTCATCCAGGGCCACGTCGATCTCCTTTGCGTGAAGTTGTCCATGCCGTTGCAAGCGGTTCAGGCAAGCCTTGAGCACAGCTGCGCGGTGATAGCTGACGTTGGGCACCGGCTTACCCGTGTCCGACTTGCGAGCCTGGTCGGCGCAGCAGCGCTGCACGGTGGCCTGCAGCCACGTGGCCGGCAGCGGGCGGCCGGACAACACCGAACGCATCACGTCACCGCCCAGGCGCGGTGGGATGTTCTCGGACTTGCCCTGGACCGCAGCGGCCGTCAGCAGACGAAAGAGCGTCGGGTACTCCGGGTCGACCGGCCCCCGCACGATGCGYAGGTCTTCGAACCATTCACGCATGCGAAGCGCCAGGTCCTTCAGCGGAGCCGCCCACCAGAAACGGATCGCGATGCGTGCTGCATTCGGTGCGAGTCCCAGCACGAAGAAGCGATGATCACCGTCTCCGCCATCGAAGCGACCGCTGTGGATGGACTCCAGCAGGTTGCGAACACGCTCGGTTCGCGCGTCGGCATCGTCCGTGGCGCCTGCCTCTCCAAAAGCGTCGACGAACCAGTCTTCCATCGGGGCATCGTCGGCTCGCTGCGACCAGAACACCGTCGAGGCATCGCCCACCTGGATTCGCTGCCGCGAGCCTCGTTCGAGCAGGTGGTTCAGTGCAGTGGTGTAGCCGAACGCGGCCGCGGCTCCCACGGGGGCGTTGCCGCCCTGCTCCTTGCCGTGCGAATTGAAAGCATCGAGATTGAAGGAAACGATGTTCGCACCCGACGACTGAGCGTTCCAGACGCCCTTGATGGCGGTATGCAACCTCTCGGCCGGCCCCCTTTCGCCCGTCACCAGACAGATGTCGCCAGGCGGCCCGCTCGTTGCGCCGGAACCGACCTCAACGGGCTCCGTGGTCACCATGGCGGCCACCGCGACAGCGGGTCGTTGGCATACCAGGTCGTTCTCCGATGCCATCCGAAAACTGAGCACCGGGTTTGTTTCGGCAATCTCTGACCAGGCCGGCTGGAGCGCCAGTACGTCGGTCTGATCCTTCTCCAGAAAGGCAACAACCGCACGGAGTCCGTCGTCTTGTTCCGAAACGGCAGGGAGCTCTAGGATGCGAGCCTTGAACGCCGCTCGCATGTCGCGCAAGCGGGCCAGATACTCATCCTTCTTGCCCTTGGCGGATGCATCAGCGAGCTTCTTCGCATCCGGCACACCGAGAACATACTCGGCGTTGTCCCACAACAGGTTCGCCGCCACGGCAGAAGTCTTCTTGACGCCTTGAGGCACGCGGTAGCGCGTTGCGATCTTCTTCTTGCCGTCGATTCGCCTCGTGTCCTTGATTGCCGCCAAGCGGCCGTCCTCTGCGAGTTCAAGGATGAAGGGAATCTCCTTCTCTTCCAGCCCCGGTGCCGGCAGGCGGTGCGCAGGATCCGGATCGGACATCTTGCGCACGTAGTAGTCGTGCAGCGATTGAAGAATCATCCCCGCACCTCCACGCCGTCGAGGTCCATCACGCCGCGCTCGACCTTCGCGCGGAAGAATGTGGGCTTCGGATTCGCCGTGTCAGCAAAGTCGAGGTCATGGAGCATCCATCCGAGGTCGGCCGTCCAGTCCTGCAGCGCAGGCGGCTCATGGGCAGGAACACGCCCGTTCTCGAGTGAGACCGGCCGGAAGCGGGCATCGAACTCCCTGCACCCCAGGTAGGGCTGGTTGACGCACTGGCCCTGCTCGGCTCGCCGGGTAAACATCGCGACGTACTTGGCCGGATTGCCGCGCGCCTCATCGGACACCAACTGCATCTCGGCATGAAGGCGATACGCGACGTCCCGAAGGAACAGCCCAGCTCGCTGCTGCCGCTCCTCCTCGATGTAGAGCGCAAGATCCCCTCGCCCCTCGTTCATCACAGTCGTCACGTTGCGGGTCGACACCACGGCCCCCACTTCGTTGCGGCGCACGCTGATCCAGCGGACAGGTTTCAGCACCTCGACGCGGCAGATCCGCCATCGGATCCCCGGTTTCCACAAGATCGCATCGAATACGGCCCGCGCCGCCGACGGGGTGATCACGTCGTACGAGACGCGCTCGACTTTCATCTCGGGGCGCGTGAAGCAGGCGTAGTCGCCAGCCACCTCAAGGCAATGAACGCGCATCTCTCATCCTCCTCGACTCTTCATGACGAATCATGCTCAGACGAACAGCGAACCCGGGTCGCCGGGCGCACCATCCACCTTGGCACCCAACAAGGGATCGTAGAAGCCGTCCCATCCTTCGGTCTGCACATACAGGCCGGGGCAGATCGGCACCTCGCGGATGTCGCCACCTCGCACCAGCGGGTCGACTTGGTAGCGGTAGATGGACACCCCGTAGCGCTGCAGCTTGCGCATCAGCCAGCGATCCGGCCCCAGGTGCTCGAGCATCCGCAGCAACTCGTTGATGTCCTGCTTGGCATTGGGGCTCTGGTATCGCACCAGCACCGTCGCCGCATCCTTGTCGTCGATCAGTCGGAAAGCCTCCGCAGCGTCCTTGAAGCGCACCGGCAGGGCTCGCTCCCTGGGATCCAGAGACAGGCACAGCGCCTCGCAAATCGCCTTGGCGTCCAACGGAGCATCGTGGTACAGCCGCCGAAAATACCGATCGAACAAGGGCAGCGCCAACGGATCCTCAGGGTGCTCATGCCACAGCACCTTGCAGGTGTCGCGCGCCTGCCGCATCAACCCGGGCGGAGCCTTGGTCGGCGGCACGAAGACGTGCACATCACCCAACCCCTCCAGGCGACCCTCACGGTTGCAACGCCCTGCCGCTTGGGCAACCGAGTCCAGCCCTGCCAGCGCGCGGTACACGACCGGAAAATCCAGGTCCACGCCCGCTTCCACCAAGTTCGTACTGACCACTCGCACCGGCGCCGCAGCGCCCCCCGTGCTCATGGCAACACGCCGCTCGCGCAGTGCCAGCTTGATCGCTGCAATGACATCGCTGCGATGCTGCGCGCACATTAGAGCCGACAGATGCCAGCACCCCTCGTCACTGTGCCGCTTCAGCAGCGTGAACAGTTGCCGTGCATCGGCCCGCCGGCTCACGATGGACAGCACAGCAGGATGCGCGGCGACTTCTTCTGCCAACTCTTCCCAGGCCCGCGGCACGTCCAGGCTGGCCGGCAGATGAACGCGCACGCGGCGCAACGCGGCATACAGGCCCGGTACGTCGTCAACGATCTCGGTGACCTTCGACGGATCGAATCCGCGTTGCAAGCCGCGCTTCGGGTCCGCGCTGATGCTCGCACTCAATACGGGCTGCGTGGCCGTGCACAGCACGAGGGTCACACCGTGATCCGTCACCAGCAGCGACAGCACATCGACGATGGGCTGCAGGAACTCCGCCGGCAGCAACTGCGCTTCGTCGAGCACGATCACGCTGTCGATCAGGTTGTGCAATTTTCGACAGTGCGAGGTACGCCGCGCGAACAAGCTCTCGAACAGCTGCACGTTCGTCGTGACGATCAGGGGCGCGTCCCAGTTCTCGCAAGCCAGACGCGACCGGGCCGTCTCCCGCTCGGGCTCGGCCTCGGCATTGCTGTGGTGCTCGACCACCACGTCATCGCCCAACGTCGCCAGGGCGCCGCGGAAGACCTCGGCCGTCTGCTCGATGATGCTGGTATAGGGAATGGCGTAGACGATGCGCCGCTTGCAGTGTCGGACGGCATGGTCCAGCGCGAATGCCAGGCTCGACAGAGTCTTGCCACCGCCTGTTGGCACAGTCAGCGTGAAGACACCGGGTGGACGTGAAGCCTTGTCGCGGCATTGGGCCAGGATGCCCGCCCGCAGGAGGTTGACCGGCGTGTCGTCAGCGCCTGCAGCGAGTTGCGCCAGATGCAGATCCAGCGTTGCCTTCACACGCGGCAAGTCCGGGCCGGCCTTGCGCGCATTCGCTCGCGAACCATCCATGAAGCGTTCGGTGTCCAGGAAATCRGCGTCGACCAACGCCGAGAAGATCATCCGCACCCAGAGCGCGAACCGACCCGGCATGTGGCCACTCTCGTTCGAGGCGGGGATATCGCGCAAGGAGAGGAGCTCGGGCAGCCCACCGCGCAGTACCGCATCGGGCGGCATCGCCGCCAGACAGGTTTCGAGCTCGCGGCGGGCGTCGGCACTGTCCAGGCGTCCCGCAAGCCCACCATCCCAGTTGTCCAGCCCCGCATGGTGACCCGCGATGACGTACTGGAAGACGCGCGACATCATCTGCCCGGCCGGGCCGTGGCGCTCCGTCAGGACGCGTTGTGCCCACAGAGCGCCGGCAGCGGAATGAGTCTTGTCGGCGTCCTTGATCCGCCCTTCCAGATGTGCCTCGATGCCGTTCGCGGAACGGATGTATTTCTGGAAGCCCTCACGATACTTGCCGAGGTCATGCCACTGCCCCGCCATCCGGGCCCAGTCCATTGCCCCGTGAGGCGCAAAACCGCTCGCGATCTGCGCGACTTGAGCGAGATGCTCTTCCAGCGCGTGAGGCCGCGGCGACTGCGTGGCGGAGTCGGTGAGCACGTGCGCCCAGAAACCGTCGTCCAATGGATGCGCTCCTGACAAGATGGGTGGCGGCGCAGGCAGCCGCGCCAATGCCGCGCATTCCCCTCCGACAGAACTACCCGGGAAAGCAGACAAAGCAATTCTGGCGTCAACGAACCAGCCGAGCCAATCGGGTTTCCTCGTCCTTCCTCTTCAGGATGCACTGTCACGACACGGCCGGTGTCAGCAGCTGAAGCTGGCGCCACGCCGGCGCATCCACCGGAAACACCACGCCGCCGGGCGCCGCGAGACACAGGTGCTGCGCGGCCGCGATGCGCTGCCGCTGGTAGCCGCGCCTCAGCACGGCGACGCAGTGCTGCGAGCTCGCGACCTGCCCCAGGAAATGACGCACCCCGGACGTGAAGCGCCCCGCCTGGCTGCGCCACCAGGCCGCCACCGCATCCTGCTGCGGCCATGGCAGGTCTTCGTCCAGGTCCATCGCCACCCGGTCGTCGGCAGGATCGTCGCCGGGCCCGGCTTCGACGTCGTCCGGTGCAGGCCGGTCCAGCCCAAGGGCGACCAGGTCGGCGCCAGTGATGAAGGTGAAGGCCTCGCCCGCTGCCCGGGCGGTGGTGGGATCGCCCATGTGCTCGATCAGCCACTCGGCATAGCGCACGTCGCCCGTGTGCCCGACGCCCGCCATCAGGGTGYGGGCCGCTTCCGGCTGCCCCGCCAGCGGCGCCAAGAGCGCGCGTGCGTCGGATCCGTCCAACGCCTTCAGCACGCGGCGCAATGCGCGCTCCTGCCACGGCCCGGACGAGGCACTCAACGACGACAAGGCGTCGATCGACGGCCCCCGGTCGCCCAGCAACAAGGCCGCCGCCGCGGCCCGGTAGCGGCACTCGGCGTCTTCATCGGCCAGCGCCCGCAGGCAGGCCGGCAACAGGTCGACGCGGCCCAGTTCGCCGGCGCAGCGCAGCGCGCGAGCCCGCAGCAGCGGGTCGGCGTCGTCGAGCGCCGGCGCCAGCGCGGCACCGGGATCCACGCGGTGGATCGCGCAGCCGGCCAGACCGATGCGCCGCCACAGCGGCGATGCGGATTGCAGCATCGCGTGGATCGTCCCGCGCAGGAACTGCGGCGATACCCAGCCGAAGGCGGCCTCCAGCATCGGCGCCCAGGCGGGCTGCTGCTCGGCCAGTGCGAGCAGTTGCGCCACCTGCCGGCCGTCGCCGCGCTCCAGGGCCATCAGCGCCAGCGGTGCCGCTGCCCACGGCGTGCCGTCGGCCAGCAGGCGCCGGCAGGCGTCCCAGGCCGTCGAGGCCTCGCGCAGGCCGTCGACCGGCGCCGCGAGCCGGCTGTCGAGGGCCTCCAGGTCGTCGAGCAGGTAGTGCGGCTGCGCGACGGCCAGGCTGCGCAGGTGCCACAGGAAGGCGGCCTGCCCCGCATGCTCCTCGGCGATGTCCTCGTACCGGTCCATCGGCCTCAGGGCAGCTGGCCGGCCTGGTAGCGGTACGGCGGCCCCGGCAGTTCGTCGTCATCAGGCAGCTCGCCCGGCGACGCGAGGAACGGATTCGTGTCCGGATCGATGCCCTGCAGCCAGGCATCCCAGAACGCCTCGTTCTGCGCGGGATCGTAGGGCTGCCCCGGGTCGCAGGCCTGCGGCGGCAC
The DNA here is from genome assembly GCF_056402735.1 of Rhizobacter sp. P3_C12. NCBI lineage: Bacteria > Pseudomonadati > Pseudomonadota > Betaproteobacteria > Burkholderiales > Sphaerotilaceae > Rhizobacter > Rhizobacter sp. P3_C12. The sequence continues at coordinate 4,859 of NZ_JBFUGW010000167.1, read as the reverse complement.
CGGCGAGCCCTCGGTCGGGAAATCCTCGAACAGGTCAGGCTTGTGCTGCGCGAGCTCCACGTCGATGGCATGGAATCGCAGCAACCGGTGCATGCAGGCCTCCCACCAGTCGTCGAAGGGCCGGGGATCGGCCAGCACGTGGCGCACGAGGCTGCGCATCCATACCGCCTCGCGGCCCGGATCGGGATCGGTGCCCAGGTCGTGCAAGGCATTGTCCAGCAGCGCGATCGCCGCGCGCAGCGGCCCGAGCACCGGGCCCGCCCACACGCTCTCGTCGAGGTCCACCCGCACGCAATACGCAGGATGCACTGCGCCAGCCCAGGCCGCGGTGACGTAGAGCACGGCCTCCTGGTGCTGGCCGGAGGCGGAGAAGCGCTGCACGATCCACTCGGCGCTGGCGATCAGCAAGGCGAGCCTGGCCTTGCCGGTCAGCAGCGGCAAGCGTTCGTCGGCCCCGGCGTCGGTCAGGTAGTACGCGTCGGACTCCCAGGCGTCCCAGGCGAAGGGGTAGTCGTCGACGGCGATGCCGGAGGCGGCGAGGTAGTCGCGTGGTGGGCTCATTCGGATCTCACGGGGTGGGCTGGCGCGGGACGCCGAGGCGGTACGGTTCGCCGTCGAAGCCGAGGCGCAGCATCTCCTGCGGCGTGCGCAGGTAGCGGTTGGCGCTGCCGTCGAGGCGGGCCAGGAAGCGGGCGACCAGGGCCTCGCGCTGCGCCGGCTGGTAGTCGAAGCCGGGATCGAGCAGCTCGGGCGGCAGCGCCGGGCCGCGACGCGCGGCGATGAAGCGCTGCCAGTCCTCGGGGTTGTCGAAGTCGTTGCGGTAGCGCGCCGGCCCCTTCGGTGCGCGGGCCTGCTGCTGCACCCGTGCGATGGCCTGCTCGAACCAGTCGACGAAGGCCGGGCGCTCGGCCTGCGGCATGACGTGCTGCACCACGTGGGCGGCGTGGAAGGTCTCGCGCACCGGGGCGTGGAGGCTCTCCCAGTACGCGGCCCGGTCCATGCCCTTCCACAGGTACACCGCCACCTCCATCAGCGCCGACAACGCCGGTGGCGCATCCGGCGCCGTGCGCACGCTGCCCGCGGAAGGGTCCACGTAGCGCCAGTCGACCTGGTACGCCAAGGCGGCCTCCGCCAGTTCCAGGCACGACGCCGCCTCGGCGGCGGCATCCATGAAGCGCACGGCGGCCCAGGACAGCAGCCCGGCGCACAGGCTCAGCTGGCCGCACAGCGTGGTGTTGTCCAGCTTGCGCAGCAGCGGCGTCACCGCGTTCACCGGCCCGCAGTGCCGCTGCGCGCCGCGCCACGCGAAGTCGATCGGCGCGTGGCGGATCGACGCGGGGATCCAGGGTGGCAGGTGGGCAGACATGGGCACAGGCGCGGGGTGGGGTCAGCTGCAGGCGGTGGTCGGCGGGCACGTGGGCTTCTTCATCTCCAGCTGGCCCTCCCCGTTGCGCTCGCACAGCCAGATGTCCAGGCAGCCGGCTTGCTCGATCTCGCAGATGAGCTTCGCGCAGCTCTGCTTGCACGGCGACTCCTTGGTCTGTCCGTTCGCTTCGCCACCTGGCCAGTCGATGGCGAGCAGCAGCGATCCGCCGTTCGGGTTCGGATGCGTCAGGAAGATCTCGTCGATGATCTTCGGCTCCGCATGCGCCGGGTAGTTGGGCGTCATGCTCTCGTAGCTGCCGTACTGGAAAGGCGTCTTCTCGCGGCCGGATCCGAAGCACGCCAGCGTGCCGTGCGTGTCCCGGTCCCTGGGCTCGTAGTCCTTGCCCTGCGCCTGCGCCTTGGCCTGCCTGTCGAGCTGCGACTGCGGAGTGCTGGCCTGGAAGTTGAGGTACTCGCGTTGCGCCGGGGTCAGGCTCAGCCGCCGTTCCTTGGTGCTCACGCCCACCGACCAGCCGTTGCCCATGTTGCCCTTGCTGCTGCCGCGGACCACTTCCGTCGCACCGCTGGCATCCCGGAACACGCCGTGCGTCACGGTCTGGCTCGTGTCGAGCTTCGCGTTGTTCTTCCGCGCCTCCGTATTCTTGACCTCCAGCTTGTCGCAGTCGGTGCCGAAATCCGGCGGCCCCTTCTCGGCCATGCTGGCCCCGGTGGCACCGCCCGCGGGATTGCCGTGGTTGTGCGTCGTCAGGTCCATGAAGCGGGTGGCGTTGGCCCCCTCCACCATCACGTCCATCGACCAGGCGGCGAACTTCATCGGGCCGGTGATGTTGTGCGACACGACGTTCATGCCGAAGCTGCGCGTCGCCGCCTCGTCGCCGGTGCTCTTGCTGTAGGTCGAACTGTTCTTCTTGCCCACCTCCTGGCCGCCGATCTTGACCGTGCGGCTGCCCCGCGCGGTGTCCTTCGCGAAGGCGGTGTTGGGGTACGGGATCGGCACCGGCCCGGCCGGCGGCCCCGGCGGCGACAGGCAGACGTCGGGCATCGCGGCGATCGAGCGGTTCGTCGAGGCCTTGCCCGACACCTCCAGCCCGTTCGCGAAGACGTTCCTGCCCACGGCCTCAAGCCCGGCGCTCGAAGGCGGTGACCAGGGCGACGCGCTCGCCGTTGTCCTCGCCGGCGTGCAGCAGCGCGTGATGGCTCGGCGCGTACGCCTTGGCGCCGGCCTCGAAGGCCCAGCCCAGCAGGCACGGGAAGATCGCCGCCCCGACCTCGCCGATCGACTGGGCCGGGTGCCAGGTCTCCACATGCCCCTTGGGCCGGCGCGACACCCCCTCCGGCGGCAGGCGGTCCAGCCGGCCGGCCGCGATCGCCGCCTCCTTGAACTTGAAGCGCTCGCCGTTGTGGTCGCTGACCGTGAAGTTCAGGTCGAAGAACGGCACCTGGGCCATCTCGAGCGCCTGCTGCATGGCCTGCGTGAGACCGTCGCCGCGCACCGGGTCGTTCTCGTTGCCCCCGTCGCCGCTCGCCTCGTGGCCCACGCCGATGCCCTGGATCAGCAGCTCGTCCGCCTCGAAGGCGCCGCTGCGCCCGACCAGCACGGCACAGGCGGCTTCGCCGGGCAGGAAGCCGTTGCTGTTGGTGCCGCACTTCAGGCGCCGGCGGCGCATGTAGTGCGCGACGACGACCTGGCGCAGGAAGCTTTCGACGCCCACGATGATGCAGCCGGGCGCGCCATGGCGCCCGAGGAGATCGTCCGCGACCTGCAGTGCGGTCAGCATGCCGGTGCGCCCGCCCGCGATGGTGCCGCTGCCGGCCGGCAGCGCGCCACCCCAGTGGCGGGCGAGGTCGCTCATCACCATCGGTTCGAGATCGGGGGCGCGGAACGGCCGGTCCGCGGGCGGCAGGATGACGAGCACCGGCAGCGCGAGGGCACCGGCCGCGTCAGGCGCCATGCCGAGCTCGGCGGCCTGCTGCGCGCATTGGGTGATCACGGGAATGGCCAGCGGCGCGGTCATCGTCGGCCCTTCCCACCACTGGTGCAGGCGCGGCCGCGCCGCGTTCAGGTCTTCGCCGACCGTGAAGTCCCACAGCTTGGCGCGGCGGGCGCCGTTGATGCCGGCGCGCATCGCAGCGCAGGTGGACGGCCCATCGGCGCCCACCGCGGTGAGCATCGCGTGGCCGAACACCGAGAGGCCTGCGGCGCGGCTCATGCGCCCCCCTTGCGGGCGCGCACCAGCGCGGCGAGGCCGCGGTAGTGCTTCTTGCCGGCCAGGCGCGAGCGCAGCAGGCCGGGGGTGCGGGTGGAGGTGGTCTCGATCTGCATTTCACGAAGTTCGAACGGATCGCGGATCAGCGGGCAACTCGCGCGCCATGTCAGGCACAGGCGGTCTTCGTCCGGCTCGATGAACACCGTGTCGATCTGCGCTTGCACCTCCACGATGGGCGCGCCATGGCGCACGAAGCGCACATGCACGGGTTCCCGCGGCAGCCGGGCCTCGATGCGCGGCAGCGGGCTCAGGTGGGCCAACACGATGGGCTCACCGCCGTGAGGATAGGAAATCTGCTGGTCGGGCGGCGCGGCCTGGTGGTAGCGCGGGTCGAAGTCACCGGGCAGCCACGGCATCTTCTCGCGCTGCCAGCGCTCGTCATAGGTACCTGCATGCTCGACGCGCGGCAGCCAATGCCGCCCCAACGGACCGAAGGCCATCGGGCGGTAGGGCCCGTCCGGCCGCTCGACCGGATGGCCCGGCTCCTCGGTGGCCGGCAAGGCCATGCCGACCAGGTTCTGCCGGAAGCGGCAGTAGCCGGTGCCCGCCGGATTGGGCCGGTAGAGCTCGATGCGGCCCGGGTCCGACGGATCGATGTCGGTGCCGCCGAACGCGCTGTCGTAGCCGATCTCCTGCGTCGTGAACGGCTGCGGTTCGGTCGCCGCCACGCCGATCACGCCACGACGCCATTCGCGATGGCCGAGCACCGTCACCACCTTGCGACAGCTGCCCACCATGAAGCCCGCCTCCATCCGCGTCACCGGCCGGCCGCCCGGCGCATGGGCGCGGGCCCGCAGCAGGACGTCGCAGTGCGGCTTGAAGACGCTGAAGTCGTTCTCGTGGAGCGGGGCGCTGCGCGCCGGATCGGGGCCCGGTACGTCGGCCTCGTACAGCGGAAGTTGCTCATCCGCAAGCTGCGGTGGCGCCTCCCCGCAACTGCTCAGCACGAAGCTGGCCTTGACGACCACCACGGCGAGTTCGCGCCCGTCGGGTCGATGGCCGACGTTCCATCCAGCGAGGTAAGGCGTGGGGTTGACGATGTGCATGCCGGCCGAAGTCAGGAGGGGGCGATCTACTGCTTCACGCCAGGAGAGGGGACAGTACAACCGAGCGCCGACGGCGACCAAGTGAACAAAGTCAACGCATGGTGCCGGCGGCGGGACTTGAACCCGCATCTCCGTGAGGTGAACCCGCATCTCCGTGAGG
>NZ_JBFUGW010000166.1:0-14652 GCF_056402735.1 Rhizobacter sp. P3_C12 | reverse complement strand
GCTGCTGAGCGCATCGACGGTGTCGCTCGCCGACAGCGCCGCCTCGACGCGCGACTTCAGCAGGTCGACCTTGGGCCACGGCGCATCGAGCCGGCCGTTCGACAGCCCGAACAGCCCGCGCTCGAGCCGCACCGGGTGCACCTCGTGGTTCGAGGCCCAGAAGCATTCGCCGCGCTGGAAATCGGCCGCCACCAGGTTGAAGCCGTTGTGGCCGGCCAGCGCGGTGCGCATCCAGAAGCGGTCGGTCTGCAGGTCGCCCGCCAGCCAGCGCGGCACGATGTCGCCGCGCGACGGCGCCTGCGGATCCTGGCGCGACGGATCGCGCACGTTGGTGACGAAGGCCAGGCGGCCGGCGGCGGTCAGGCCGAGCCAGGTGCCGCCGGCTTCGAGGTCGCGCCCGCCGAGGATGTCGGGCCGGCCGGCACCCGGCGACCACCAGGCCAGGCGGGCGGTCGGGCGCTTGAAGAATTCGTCGCGGTTCGCTGCAACGACCAGCGGGAAGCGGCGCGACTGATCGATCGCCAGCGCTACGAGGCACATGGCACGAAGCCCTCGGCATGGCGGGGGCCGACGAGCCACGGCGCGAGCGCGGCACCGAGCTGCGCTTCGATCTGCCGCGCGAGCGTGTCGTCGATGCCGTGGGGTGCGAGGGCGTAGGTTTCCATCCAGGTGTGGTGTTCGTCGCGGGAGTCGGGTCGGCGCAGCAGCCGGGCCTGGAGCCCGGGACAGGCCGACTGCACTTGCGCCTGCGCTGCGAGAACCGCGGCCGACAACGCCTCGGCGTCATCGACCTTCGCCCGATAGTAGATGAACAATTCGCGCACGATGCCGCCGCCGATGCGGGTCCGTGAAGTCGTGCCTGGAATGCCCGAGGCGGCCGTGCCGATCAGGCCGTCACGTCGATGTCGACGTCGTAGGGCATCGGCTGGCGCGCGAGCACCGGCCCGTCGGCGGCACCCAGGTGCAGGCTGCCGGCGTCGAGCGCGGCGAGCTTGACCTCGGCCAGCACGCGCTGGCCGGCCGCGTTGACGACGAGTCCCGCCGGCTGGCCGGGATCCGCGCTGTGGAAGATCTCCTGCCCGGCGTGCGCCGGCACGGCGGAGTCGAACAGGAAGCTGCGGCGCTTGATGGTGCCGCGGTACTGGCTGCGCGCGACGATCTCTTGCCCGGGGTAGCAGCCCTTCTTGAAGTCGACGCCGCCGACCAGCTCGAAGTTGAGCATCTGCGGCACGAACTGGTCGACCGTGGCCGCCTCGATGCGCGGCACCGCGCTCGCGACCTCGCCTTCGCGCCAGGCGTCGAGCGACAGCGCCGGCAGGGCAGGGGCCGCGGCGCCGGTGGGGGCGGCCCACAGGTAACGTTCGTGTCCATCGGCATCCGGCAGGCGCACCAGGTGGCCGCCGGCATGTTCGCTGCGCAACCACGGCGCAGGCAGCGCGGCGGCGCCGAGCCACGACCGGGCCGACGGGCCGGCGATGCCGTGCAGCGCGATTTCGGCCGAGGCGTCGCTCAGCTTGCACTGGGCGCGCAGCACGAACATCGACAGGCGCTTCAGCGTCGGCGCCAGCAGGTCGGCGCTGCAGGCGAGCAGCAGCTCGTCGGGCGCCGGCTGCCACACCACGAAGCTCGCCAGCAGCCGGCCCTTTGCCGAGCAGTAGCCGGCCAGCCGGGCGCGGTCGGCGCCGAGCTGCGAGACGTCGCTGGTCAACTGGCCGTGCAGGAAGGACGCGGCGTCGGCGCCGCGGGCGCGGATCACGCCCCAGTCGTTCAGGGTCGCGATGCCGTCGAGGGAGAGGGTTGTGCGCATTGGATACAAGCCGTGCAGAAGTGCCGATTATCATCAGCGCCCGTCATCGGGTCCCGACCGGGGTCTCCGGACCTTCTTCCGACCTTCCCGCCGTGAAATTCCTGCGCCGTCTCGTCCTGCTGATGTTCATGCTGGCCCTCCTCGTCGCCGGCGCTGCGGCCGGTGGCGTGTATTGGTGGCTGCAGCAGCCGCTGCCGCTGAATGCCGAGGCGGTCGAGGTGTCGATCGAGCCCGGCACCTCGCCGCGCGAGGTCGCATTCGCCTGGACGCAGGCCGGCGTGCAGGCCCCGCCGGTCCTGCTGTATGAATGGTTCCGCTGGTCCGGCCAGGCGCGCAAGATCCGCGCCGGCAGCTATGCGATCGTGCGTGGCATCACGCCGCGCGGCCTGCTCGACAAGATGGTGCGTGGCGACGAGGTGCTGTCCACCGTGCGCCTGATCGAAGGCTGGACCTTCCGCCAGTTCCGCGCCGAACTCGCGAAGGCCGAGAACCTGAAGCAGACCACCACCGGCATGACCGATGCGCAGCTGATGGCCGCGATCGGCGCGGCCGGCGTGGCGCCGGAAGGCCGCTTCTATCCCGACACCTACGCCTACAGCAAGGGCGCGAGCGATGTGGCGGTGCTGAAGCGGGCACAGCGCGCGATGCAGCGCCAGCTGGAGCTGGCCTGGGCCGAGCGCGCCGCGAACACGCCGCTGCGCAACGCCGACGAGGCGCTGACGCTGGCGTCGATCGTCGAGAAGGAAACCGGCACGCCGGCCGACCGCAGCCGCGTGGCCGGCGTGTTCACGAACCGGCTGCGCATCGGCATGGCGCTGCAGACCGACCCGACGGTGATCTACGGGCTCGGCGAGAGCTTCGACGGCAACCTGCGCAAGCGCGACCTGACCACCGACGGGCCGTACAACACCTACCTGCGCACCGGCCTGCCGCCGACGCCGATCGCGATGCCGGGGCGCGCCTCGCTGCTCGCCGCAGTGCGGCCCGAAGCCACCAAGGCCTTGTACTTCGTGGCCCGCGGCGACGGCAGCAGCCAGTTCAGCGAGACGCTGGCCGAGCATAATCGCGCGGTCAACCAATACCAGAAGTAGCAGCCCAGTGCCCGTGCGCGGACGATTCATCACCTTCGAAGGCATCGACGGCGCCGGCAAATCCACGCACATCGACGCGCTGGCCGAGCACCTGCGGCAGGCCGGCCAGCCGGTCGTGCTGACCCGCGAGCCAGGCGGCACGCCGCTGGCCGAGCAACTGCGCGAGCTGCTGCTGCACTCGCCGATGGATCCGCTGACCGAGGCGCTGCTGGTGTTCGGTGCGCGCCGCGATCACCTGGCGCAGGTGATCGAGCCGGCGCTGGCCGCCGGCCGCACCGTGCTGTGCGATCGCTTCACCGATGCGAGCTTCGCCTACCAGGGCGGCGGCCGCGGCTTCGATGCCGGCGTGCTGTCCACGCTGGAAGGCTGGGTGCACCGCGACCTGCAGCCCGACCTGACCTTCTGGTTCGACCTGCCCGCCGCGGTGGCGGCCGAACGCCGAGCCGCGGTGCGCGCGCCGGACCGTTTCGAGCAGCAGGACCTCGCGTTCTTCGAGCGCGTGCGTGCCGGCTACGAGGCGCGCCACCGGGCGGCGCCGCATCGCATCGTTCGCATCGAGGCCGCCGCACCGCGCGAGCAGGTCTGGCAGCAGGTTCTCGCCACCCTGGAGCAGTACCCGTGGTAGATCCCGAAGGAAAGCTGCCGTTGCCCTGGCTGGCAGCGGCGCTCGATGAAGCCTTGCGCACGCAGCGCGGCCATGCCTTATTGATCCACGGGCCGCAGGGCATCGGCCAGTTCGAGCTCGGGCTGACGCTCGCGCAATCGTGGCTGTGCGAGGCCGCGCCGGTCGGGCCACCCAGGCCGGCCTGCGGGCGTTGTGCCAGCTGCCACCTGGTGCAGGCGCGCTCGCATCCCGACCTGCTGGTGCTGCTGCCCGAGGCGCTGCGCGAATCGCTGGGCTGGGACGCCGCGGAAGAGGGCGGCGACAGCGAGGCCAAGGCCTCGAAGGCCAAGCCGAGCAAGGAGCTGAAGGTCGAGGCGATCCGCGGTGCGGTCAATTTCGCGCAGACCACCTCGGCGCGCGGGCGTGCCAAGGTGGTGCTGCTGCACCCGGCGGAGCGCATGAACGGCATCTCGGCCAACACGCTGCTGAAGACGCTGGAAGAGCCGCCCGGGCAGGCGCGCTTCATCCTCAGCAGCGGCTCGCCCGATGCGTTGCTGCCGACCATCCGCAGCCGCTGCCAGGCGCTGCCGCTGGCGCTGCCGCCCACCGAGCTGGCCACCCGCTGGCTCGCCGAGCACAAGGTGGCGCAACCCGAGGTGCTGCTCGCCGCGGCCGGCGGCCAGCCGCTGCAGGCGCTCGAATGGGCGCAGGACGGCGTCGATGCGGTGGCGTGGCTGCGCCTGCCGAAGCAGCTCGCCGCCGGCGATGCGGGCCAGCTCGGCGCGTGGCCGCTGCCGCGGCTGCTGGAGGCGATGCACAAGCTCTGCCATGACGCGCTGTGCCTGGCCTGCGGCGCGCCGCCGCGCTACTTTCCGCCGGCCTCGCTGCCCGCCGCGATGCCGCTGTACGGCCTGACGCGCTGGGCGTCGGCGCTGTCCACCGCGAGCCGGCACGGCGAGCACCCGTGGAATCAGCCGGTGATGGTGGAATCCTTGGTGCAACAGGCGCGCGAGGCACTCGCTCCGGCGCGCCATGTCAAGGGTCCTTCGGTACACTCGGCCCGATGAGCGATTCCTCTGCCACTCCTTCCCGCGCAGTTGCACCCGCCGCCTCGCGGCCGAGCGTCATCCAGCTGGTCTTTCGCGAAAAGGGCGCGCTGTACGCCGCCTTCATCCCGCTGTTCAGCGAGGGCGGGCTGTTCGTGCCGACCACGCGCGAGTACAAGCTCGGCGAGGACATCTACCTGCTGCTGTCGCTGCCGGACGATCCGCAGCGCTACCCGGTTGCCGGCAAGGTGTCGTGGATCACGCCGGCCAATGCCTCGGGCGGCCGCACCCAGGGCGTCGGCGTGCGGTTCCCGACCGACGAGAAGACCCGCGTGCTGAAGCTGAAGATCGAAGAAATCCTCGGCACCTCCATCCAATCCGCCAAGCCGACGCAGACGATCTGATCCCGTCTGCCGCGCCGCGCGCTGCATCGCTTCCATGTTCGTCGACTCCCACTGCCACCTGAGCTTTCCCGAGCTGCGCGCTCGCCTGGACGAGATCCGCGCCGAGATGGCCGCCGCGCAGGTCGACCGCGCGCTGTGCATCTGCACGACCCTCGAGGAGTTCGACGGCGTGCAGGCGCTGGCGGCGGAGCACGACAATTTCTGGGCCTCGGTCGGCGTGCACCCCGACAACGAGGACGTGCTGGAGCCGAGCGTCGAGACGCTGGTGGCGCTGAGCCGGCGCGACAAGGTGGTCGCGATCGGCGAGACCGGCCTCGACTACTACCGACTCAACGGCCGCAGCATCGCCGACATGGAGTGGCAGCGCGAGCGCTTCCGGGTGCACATCCGCGCCGGGCTCGAGCGCGACCTGCCGCTCGTGATCCACACCCGCAGCGCGTCGGACGACACCGTCGCGCTGCTGAAGGAGCAGGGCGCCGGCCGCTCGCGCGGCGTGTTCCATTGCTTCACCGAGACGATGGCCGTGGCGCGCGATGCGCTCGACCTCGGCTTCCTGATCTCGTTCTCCGGCATCCTGACCTTCAAGAGCGCCGTCGAGCTGAAGGAGGTGGCGCGCTACGTGCCGCTGGACCGCTGCCTGATCGAGACCGACAGCCCGTACCTGGCGCCCGTGCCGTACCGCGGCAAGACCAACACGCCGGCGTACGTGCCTTACGTCGCGAAGCAGATCGCCGAGCTGAAGGGCTGTACCGTCGAGGAGGTCGCGGCGCAGACCAGCCGGAATTTCGAAGCGCTGTTCCGTTTGCCCGAACCTGCCGGAATGTAAGCAATCGGATCTCAAGAATTGCTTTAGGTAACCCATTCAATTCATTGATCTGCAACGACAAATATGATTTCATACGGAACTGGATCACCGGCTTCCGCATGCCATCCCCGACAGCCCAGCGACAGCCCGCCGACAGACTTGTCAGGGTTCTTCTGACCCCTCGTTTGGAGCGGTACCGACTACGAGGAAGAGGATGCGGCGCCTACAGTGACTCCATCGACACACCCGTTCACTGGAGCGTCACCATGCAGAGCACCGACAGCACCGAGATCGTTGGCAACCCCTTCGTTCTCATGATGAATCCGGCCGAAGTGTTCCAGGCGATGGAGCGCTCCGAGCGCCTGGACCGCCTGCAGCGCCGCATCTGCCGCCCGCTGGACAAGCCGCTGATCCCGCGCGTCGAATCCGACATCAACGCCTACGATCACCTGATCGACGCCGAGCCGGAAAGCGACTCGGCCGACTGATTTCTTCGGGGTCCGGATTCGTCAGGCCGGCACCGCCTGACGTAGCATCGATGCACTACGCATCGATGACATGACTGCCAAGACACCCGCCTATGACGCGCTGGCCGCCCTGAGCCAGCGCCTTCACCACTTCGATCACCTTCGCGCCATCGCCGGCTGGGACCAGGCGGCGATGATGCCGCCCAAGGGCAACGATGCCCGGGCCGCCGCGGTGGCCGAGCTTTCTGCGCTGATGCATCGGTTGCGCACCGATCCATCGACCGCCGGCGACATCGAGCGCGCCGGGCAGGAACCGCTCGACGATTTCCAGCGCGCCAACCTGCGCGAGATCCAGCGCGAATGGCGGCTCGCCAATGCGCTGCCCGAATCGCTGGTGCAGGCGCGCTCGCTGGCCACCGCGCGCTGCGAACACGCCTGGCGCACACAGAGGCCGGCCAACCACTGGGCCGGCTTCGTCGTCAATTTCCGCGAGGTGCTGCGCGTCGGCCGCGAAGAAGCCCGGCTGCTGTCGGAGCAGACCGGCCTGTCGAAGTACGACGCGCTGATGGACCGCTACGAACCCGGCATGACCAGCGCCGAGGTCGACCGCGTCTTCGGTGACCTGCGGCAATGGCTGCCCGGCCTGATCGCCCAGGTGCGCGACCGCCAGTCGCGCGAAACCTGCCTCGAGCCGGTGGGCCCGTTCCCCGTCGAGCAGCAGCGCCGGTTGTGCGAGGCCGTGATGCACCTGCTGGACTTCGATTTCGAGGCCGGCCGGCTCGACACCAGCGCCCACCCGTTCTCCGGCGGCGTGCCAGAAGACGTGCGCCTGACCACCCGCTACCGCGAAGACGGCTTCCTGCAAAGCCTGATGGGCACCATCCACGAGACCGGCCACGGCCGCTACGAGCAGAACCGCCCGCGCAGCTGGCTCGGCCAGCCGGTGTCCAGTGCGCGCTCGATGGCCCTGCATGAGAGCCAGAGCCTGAGTTTCGAGATGCAACTCGGCTGCAGCCGCGGCTTCACGCAGTTGCTGGCGCCGATGCTGGCCACGCATTTCGGTGCGCAACCGGCCTTTGCACCCGACAACCTCTACCGCCTGGTCACGCGCGTGAACCCGGGCTTCATCCGCGTCGATGCCGACGAGGTGACCTACCCGGCCCACGTGATCCTGCGCTACCGGATCGAGCGTGCGTTGATCGAAGGCGAGATCGAGCCGGAAGACATTCCCGGCCTGTGGGACGCCGGCATGATGGAACTGCTGGGCGTCGACACCCGCGGCAACTTCACCAACGGCCCGCTGCAGGACGTGCACTGGCCCGACGGCCTGTTCGGCTATTTCCCGTGCTACACGCTGGGCGCGATGTACGCGGCGCAGTGGTTCGCGACCCTGCGCGGCCAGCACCCGGACCTGGATTCACGCATCGCCGCCGGCGACCTGTCACCGGTGTTCGACTGGCTGCGCGAGAACGTGTGGCAGCAGGCGAGCCGCTGGACGACGGCCGAACTCGCGGTGCGCGCGAGCGGCGAGCCGCTGAACCCGCTGCACTTCCGCCGGCACCTCGAAAACCGCTACCTGGGCTGATCCGCCGGCCGATCAGGCAGGGCGGCGCGGCCGCACCATCGCATCGAGCAGCCGCTCCAGCGCGCCCGGCAGGTCGCGGCAGCGGCCGGTGTGCACCGGCGAGGTCTGGATCGCCGTGCTGCGCGGCGCGACCAGCCAGTCGAACCGCTCGCGCGGCAGCAGCCGGCCGAGCGCACCCGCCTCGGCGCCGCCGCGGCAGATCGCCGGGATCGCGGCCAGCGAGGCGCGGATGGCGGCCAGGTCCAGGCCCGGGTCCAGCGCCAGCAGGCGGGCCTCGTCGACCTCGATGCCGGCCTGCAGGAAGCCCGACGGCGCGCACGAGACGATCGCCCCGACGTTGATGAACTCGCCGCGCTCGACCCGCGGCACCACGCGGACGATCGCGTAGTCGTAGGTGCAGAGGTCAGCGGAGCTGGGAGCGGGCACGGATCGCCTCCTCGACAAAAACGTTCGACGACGCCAGCCGGCGCGCCAGGTAATCGGCATAGGCCTGGCGGTGCGCGGCAGGGTCGGCGAAGACCTCGGGCTCGTCGAGCCACGCATCGGGGATCAGCGCGACGATGTCGGCGATGGCCTTCGGCGTGATCGCCTCGCGCATGCGCGCATCGGCCTCGGGCAGCGCGGCGGCGAACGGCAGCAGCACATGGTCGCGCACCAGCGCAAAAGGGCTGGCGGCGCGGTCGAGGTGGCCATCCCACGCGTGATGGAAATACAGCGCCGCGCCATGGTCGATCAGCCACAGCCGGCGGTGCCACATCAGCAGGTTGCTGTTGCGCGGCGTGCGGTCGACGTTGGTGACGAAAGCGTCGTGCCAGACGATGGCCGATGCGATGTCGGCGGCCGGCTGGTCGGCCAGCGGGTCGAAGGTGACGGAGCCGGGCAGGTAGTCGAGCGCGAGGTTCAGGCCGGCGCTGGCACGGATCAGGTCCTGGATCTCGGGGTCGGGCTCGGTGCGGGCGAGTTCGGCCTCGAGCTCGACCAGCACGATCTCGGGCACCGCGAGGCCGGCCACGCGCGCCAGCTCGCCGCACACCAGCTCGGCGATCAGCGCCTTCGGGCCCTGGCCGGCGCCGCGGAACTTGAGCACGTACAGGCCCTGGTCATCGGCCTCGATGATCGCGGGCAGCGAGCCGCCTTCGCGCAGCGGCGTGACGTAGCGGTGGGCGCAGACGGTGCGCAGGGTGGGGCGGGGCATCGGCGGATTGTCGCCGGAGATGATGCCTCTCGTCCGGCGCTCGGCCCGGGCTCAGGCCCCGCCGTAGCGCTCGGTGCGTATCGTCGAGGCGTCGATGCCGGCCGCTCGCAGCCCCGAGGCGATGGCCTCGACGAACGGCGTCGCGCCGCAGACGAATGACGCCGCGGGCGCGTGCCCCCAGCCGGCCAGCGCTTCGCGCAGCAGCGCGTCGTCCAGCCGGCGATCGAGGTCGCCGGGCCGGCGGCGCGGCTCGCGCGTCGTGATGAAGACCAGCCGCAGCGACGGATCGTCGCCCGCCATCGCGGCCAGTTCATCGGCACAGATCAGTTCCTCGTGCCGGCGTGCCGAGTACAGCAGCAGCGTCGGCAGGCCGCGGCCGGCCTGGTGCCGCAGCCGCAGCATCGCCAGCAGCGGGACGACGCCGGAGCCGCCGCCCACCAGCAGCAAGGGACCGCCGTCGGCCGGCTGCCACACGAAGTGCCCGCCGATCGGGCCGCGCGCCTCGAGTGCGTCGCCGGCCTGGGCTGCTTCGTGGAACCAGGGCGAGACCTCGCCGGCGTCGAGCCGCTCGACCATCAGCTCGACCCGTGCCGCACCCGGCACCGACGCGATCGAGTAGCTGCGCTGCGCCTGGTAGCCATCGGGCGCCGTCAGCCGCAGGTCCAGGTGCTGGCCGGCATGCTGCGCGGCCAGCTGCAGGCGCAGGAACACGCTGGCCACCCGCGGCGTGCGGGGCCGGACCTCGTCGATCACCACGTCGCTCCAGTCCACGTGCCAGCCCCTCACGGATCGTTCGTGTAGCGCTGCTCGCGCCACGGATCGCCGCGCATGTGATAGCCGCGCAGCTCCCAGAATCCGGCCTCGTCGCGGGCGGTGAAGCGCAGGCCCTTGAGCCATTTCGCGCTCTTCCAGAAATACAGGTGCGGCACCAGCAGCCGGGCCGGGCCGCCGTGCTCGGGCGCGAGCGGGGCGCCGCCGAAGCGCGTCGCGACCATCGCCTGCCCGTTGGCGAGGTCGGCCATCGGCACGTTGGTGTCGTAGTCGTCGAACGAGCGCGCCAGCACCCAGGGCGTGGGCGCCTCGATGCCGGCGGCGCGCAGCAGGTCGTCGACGGTGACGCCCTGCCATTCGGTGTCGAACTTCGACCAGGTGGTCACGCAATGGATGTCGCCGCGCCAGGTGGTCTGGGGCAGGGCGTTGAACTCGTCCCAGGACCAGCTGGCCAACGGCCGCGGGCCGTCGTGCAGCGTGAAGCGCCAGTCGGCCAGCGGCACCTCGGGCGTCGGGCCGTACGACAGCACCGGGAAGTCGTCGGTGAGGTGCTGGCCGGGTGGCAGCCGCTTCGCCACGTCGATGGCCGGGCGGCGGCCGAAGAATCCGCGGGTTGCCATGTGAATCTCCTTCTTG
This sequence comes from Rhizobacter sp. P3_C12, assembly GCF_056402735.1. NCBI lineage: Bacteria > Pseudomonadati > Pseudomonadota > Betaproteobacteria > Burkholderiales > Sphaerotilaceae > Rhizobacter > Rhizobacter sp. P3_C12. Next base: position 4,241 of record NZ_JBFUGW010000166.1, on the reverse strand, counting down.
ACTACAAGCCTCGCACGTCCGATTCGACGCGTGCAAGTTCCGCGCCGATCTCGTCGAGCGCCGCGCCCAGGTCGCCGCTCGTGCCGGTGTGCACGCTGTCGGCCAGTGCCATCGACAGCGTGGCCAGCCGCTCGGCGCCGAGTTGCCGCCCCGAGGTGGCCAGCGCATGCGCGGCGCGCTTCAGCTCGGTCCACTGCACCGGTTCGGCGGCCGCCGCGCGCATCTGCTGCATCAGCCGCGGCGCCTCGCCGAGGAAGGTCGAGGTGACCGAATGCAGCAGGTCGTGCATGCCCGGCCGCTGCCGGGCCCGCAGTTCGGCCAGGGCCTGCGGCGCCAGGCGCGGCGGCGCGCTGAGCCAGCGCTGCAGCACATGCTCGATCACGTCGCGGGTGAAGGGCTTCGCGATGTAGTCGTTCATGCCGGCGGCGAGGCAGTCTTCGCGGTCGCCGGCCATCGCATTGGCGGTCAGCGCGATGATCGGCAGCTCGCGCTCGCCCTGGGCCCGGATGCGGCGGGTCGCCTCCAGCCCGTCGATGCCCGGCATCTGGCAGTCCATCAGCACGGCGTCGTAGACGCGCTCGCGGCAGCGGGCGATGGCCTGCAGCCCATCGGTCGCGCGGTCGACCTGCAGGTTCAGCGATTCGAGCATCGCCGCCGCGACCTCCATGTTCACCGGGTTGTCTTCGGCCAGCAGCACGCGGCGGCCGGACAGCGGCGTGCTGCCGGCGCTCGGTGCGGCCGGCCGCTCGCGGGACGCCGGCACGCCCTGCGCCGTGGCGAACGGGATGCGCACGAAGAAGGTGGAGCCGTGCCCCTTGGCGCTGTCGACCGCGATCGTTCCGCCCATCAGCGTGACGAGTTGCCGCGTGATCGCGAGCCCGAGCCCCGTGCCGCCGTAGCGGCGGGTCATCGAGCCGTCGGCCTGCGTGAAGGGCTGGAAGAGCAGGGCGCGGGCCGCGTCGTCCATGCCGATGCCGGTGTCGCTCACGCAGAACTCGATGCGCGGCCCGGGCGCCGCGCCGGCATCGAGCGCGCCGAGCTTCAGCTCGATCTGGCCCTGCTCGGTGAACTTGACCGCATTGCTCAGCAAGTTGGCGAGCACCTGGCGCAGCCGCATCGGGTCGCCGCGCACCACCTGCGGCACGCCATGGCCGATCTCGACGGACAGCGCCACCCCTTTGCGGCGGGTCGCCGCGGCATGCAGCCCGAGCTCGTCGTGCACCAGCGCGGACAGGTCGAAATCGATCGCCTCGAGCTCGACCTTGCCGGCCTCGATCTTGGACACGTCGAGGATGTCGTTGATCAGGTGCAGCATCGTCTCGCCGGAGCCGTAGGCGGCGGTCGCGAGGTCGCGCTGGCGGGCCGTCAGCTCGGTCTGCAGCAACAGCTCGGTCATGCCGAGCACGCCGTTCATCGGCGTGCGGATCTCGTGGCTCATGTTGGCCAGGAAGGCGGATTTCGCGCGGCTCGCGCTTTCAGCGGCGGAGCGGGCGCGCTCGAGCTCGCTCAGCATCTGGTCGCGCCGCTCCAGCAGGCGATAGACCGACAGCGTGAGCCACAGCAGCAGGGCGTTCATCGCGAGCGCCACCGACACGACCAGCCAGTTGGTGCGGCGCCAGTGCGCCAGCACGACGGTCTCGGTGGCGATGATGCTGACCACCATCGGGTAGGCCTGCGACACGGCCGGCGCGACGATGCGCAGCCGCGAATCGCTCGGGTCGGTGGGGCGCGGGTCGTTGAAGACCGCGGTGCCGCCGATCTGCGCCCCCTCGGCCAGCGCGCGCAGCGACCCACTGCCCTTGATGACCTGGCCCATGAAATCCTCGCGCGGCGGGTGGCGCGCCAGCAACGTGGCGTCGCCGCGCAGCAGCGCCAGCGAGACGTCGCCCTGCTCGAAGTTCATCGAGCGGTAGAAGCGCTCGAAATACTCGCTCTCGATGCCGACCTGCGCGACGCCGATCATGCGGCCCTGCGGATTGCGCAGCTTGCGCACGAGATAGAAGGTCCAGCGGCCGTTGCCGCGGTTCTTGACCGGCTCGGACAGGAAGACCTCCAGCGACGGGTTGGACAGGTGGGTCTTCAGGTAGTCGCGGTCGGACACGTTGATGTCGGGCGGCGGGTAGCCGCGCGAGAAATTGACGATGTCGCCGGCGGTGGTCGCGATCGAGATCACGTCGATCTGTGGCAGGTCCTTCTGGCGCTCGCGCATCATGTCGAACACCGATTGCCGGCCGGCGATGCGCCGCAGCGCGCCCTCGTCGATCGGCTCGGACTTGTTGATCTCGTCGATCACGCGGCCGAGGACGGCATCGGCCGCGGCGAGCGTCTGGTCGGCATGGCGCACCGCCAGCGTCGAGAGCTTGGAGAGAAACAGCCGCCAGTCGTCGAGGGCGTCCTGGCGGCTGCGCCAGCTGATGAAACCGGCGGCCGACAGCGTCAGCACCATCACCAGCAGCCCCACGACCAGCACCGACTGGCTGCGGCGCAGGCCGGGCCGGCGCGGGGCGAGGGCGCTCGCTCCCGAGCCTGCCACTGCATGCGGAACTGCCGGACCCGCCTGATGCCCCTTCCTCATCAGCGGATGATGCCGCGTTTTGCCATCGGCAGGCGCAGGGGAATCAGCCGATCAGCGGTGTGAGTGCATGGGTCACGCGGTTCATCTGCGCCTCGGTGAGCAGGCCGGTGAGCAGCTGGAAGAAGCGGGGCTGCTCGATGCCGGAGACGATGTACTGCCAGCGGTAGGCCCGCAGCATCACGGTGTGCAGCTGGTCCAGTTGCTCCGGCGAGCGCGGGCCGAGCAGGTGGATGAAGTACCGGACGTCGGACCTGCTCTGCGCACGCAGCAGCCCGTCGATGGCGAGCATCAGCGCGATCAGGTCGTCGACCGCCGCATCGCGCTGGGCCGGCGTCAGCCTGGCGTCTTCCCGCTGCCATTCGATCTCGTCGAGCACCGCGTGCTGGGATTCCTCTTTCCAGTGGAAGCGGAACACGTCCCTGAACAGTTCGGACAGCTCGGGATCGGGATGGATGCTGCGCTGGTAGTGCGTCTGCGTGAAGAGCTCGATGTGGCAGGTCAGCGCCAGCACCGCCCAGGTCGATTTGCTGAGCACCAGGCGGGCAACGGGGTCGGCCTCGGGCACGAACTGGTAGCCGGGCGCCATGCCGGTGGCCATCAGGTGCTCGAGCCGCCGGAACAGCGCCTGGTGCTTCAGCTCTTCGTCGCTGAATCGGATCAGCGCCTCGAGGGCGAGCTGGTCGCCGAACCAGTACTCGCGGCTCACGTCGAGCAGCTTGGCATTGATGAAGCGCTCGACCATGCCGAACATGTTGGCGTAGGTGCGGCCCTGGATCTGGCTGAGCAGCCGTTTCTCGGCGCTGCTGCAGCCGTGCAGCCGGTCGAGCTGCGTCAGCCCGTCGGGCAGGAACTTCTGGTCGAAATCGAAGCTGCGGCTGCGGATGACGTCGCGGTCGATGTCCCAGCGCACGCGCTTCGAGAGCTCGATGCAGCGGGCGTAGCGGGCGGTGGTTTCGGGATCGGTGACTTCGGGAACGGTGGCTTCAGTGCTCATGATCAGTCCTCCTGAATGTGTGTGCGGATCGGTGGAGCACCGGCGACCCTAGCCACCACAAGAGGAGAAATTGTGCAGTTCACCCTGTTCGCAGCAGGCTCGGCGTATTGCAAACCGCGCTGCAAACGATGCCAGGCAGAGCACGCAGCGCGCGACGGCGCTGCGGCTGCTGCCGGGCAAGGCTCAGGCCGTGCCCGCGCCGGCCGCGCGTTGCGGCAGGGTGGGACCGGTTTTCGGTCGTCGCCGGCCGACGCGCGCTCGCATCACCGGCGTCGAGAGCGGCGCCCTGACGGCCGCGGCGGCGACCTGGATCGGCTGTGCGAGCCACGCGGGTGCCTGCCAGTCGCCGAACCAGACGGGTGCGGGCTGTGCGGTCGCACGCGGCGTCAACTGCTCGTCGACGATGCGCCCGAGCTTCATCAGCAAGGCGCGCGCGTAGTCGGCCTCGTCGGCGACGAGGTGCTGCAGTTCATCGCGGATCTGCATCACCTGCAGCCGCAGCTGCTGCACCGGCGCGACAGGGGCGTGGCGTTCGATCGCCTCGAGGTGCTCATGGGTCAATCGAGTCATGGATGAGGGCCCTCCGGGTTGGAATGGTTGGGTTCGTTGGCAACACGCGATTACCTTTCAGTGCTTGCGGCGCGGACGCGGCCGTGGCAGCAGTGTCCGGTC
>NZ_JBFUGW010000165.1:0-14669 GCF_056402735.1 Rhizobacter sp. P3_C12 | reverse complement strand
CGCGTGCTGCTTGTAGCCGCGCACCGTGTCGCTGATCTCGGCCAGGTAGCGCACGCGCGCGCCGGGCACGATCGGCACCTGGTGGGTGCTGTGGCGCGTCGCGGCCGGCGGCAGCACGCCCTCGCGCACCGGCATGCCCAGGGCCGCCAGCCGCGGCAGCAGCGCCTGGTACAGCGCGGTCACGCCGTCGTCGTTGAAGCGGCTGGCCATCGTGCCGAACACCGGCATCTCGTCGGGCCGCGTGCCCCAGGCCTCGCGGTTGCGCTGCACCTGCTTGGCCACGTCGCGCAGCGCATCGGCCGCGCCCTTGCGGTCGAACTTGTTGATCGCGACGAACTCGGCGAAGTCGAGCATGTCGATCTTCTCGAGCTGGCTCGCGGCGCCGAACTCCGGCGTCATCACGTACATCGGCACGTCGACCAGCGGCACGATCGCCGCATCGCCCTGGCCGATGCCGGAGGTCTCGACGATCACCAGGTCGAAGCCGGCGGCGCGGCACGCGGCCAGCACGTCGGGCAGGGCCTGGCTGATCTCGCTGCCGAAATCGCGCGTGGCCAGGCTGCGCATGAAGACCCGCTGGCCGGAGCGCCACGGCGCGATCGCGTTCATGCGGATGCGGTCGCCCAGCAGCGCGCCGCCACTCTTGCGGCGCGACGGGTCGATGCTGATCACCGCGACGTGCAAGGCATCGCCCTGGTCCAGGCGCAACCGGCGGATCAGCTCGTCGGTCAGCGAGCTCTTGCCGGCGCCGCCGGTGCCGGTGATGCCGAGCACCGGCGTCACGTTCTGCTTCGCGACGGCGTGCAACTCGGCCTTCAGCGCCTCGGGCACGGCGCCGTTCTCGAGCGCGGTGATCAGCTGTGCGAGCGCACGCCGCTGCGGCTCGCCGCGGCCCTGGATCGCCGCCAGCGCGGCCGGCGCGTGCGGCGACAGATCCTTGTCGCAGCGCATCACCATCTCGCCGATCATTCCCTGCAGGCCCATGCGCTGGCCGTCTTCGGGGCTGTAGATGCGGCTCACGCCGTAGCGCTGCAGTTCGGCGATCTCGGCCGGCACGATCACGCCGCCGCCGCCGCCGAACACCTGGATGTGCGCGCCGCCGCGCTCGCGCAGCAGGTCGACCATGTACTTGAAGTACTCGACATGCCCGCCCTGGTAGCTGCTGATCGCGATGCCCTGCACGTCTTCCTGCAGCGCCGCGGTGACCACCTCGTCGACCGAGCGGTTGTGTCCCAGGTGGATCACCTCGGCGCCCATGCCCTGCAGGATGCGCCGCATGATGTTGATCGCCGCGTCGTGGCCGTCGAACAGGCTCGCGGCAGTGACGAAGCGCACCTTGTGCGTTGGACGATAGGCGGCCAAAGCCTTGAACTCGGCGGACAAGTCAGTCATGCGGTCGTCTCCGTGTCAGCGCACGCGCAGCTTCGCGAGGTCGTCGCTGGCCGGCGGGTAGCGCAGCTTCAACCCGACCAGCGCGCGCTTCACCAGCGTCGCGATCATCAGGTTGCGGTGCGTCTTCGAATCGGCCGGCACCACGGTCCACGGGGCCCAGCGCGTGCCGGTGGCCGCGATCGCATCGGCATACGCCTGCTGGTAGGCCTTCCACTGCTTGCGCACGGTGAGGTCGTCGGGCGCGAACTTCCAGTTCTTGGTCGGGTCGTCCAGCCGCTCCTGCAGCCGGGCGCGCTGCTCGTCCTTCGAGATGTGCAGCATGAACTTCAGCACCACGGTGCCGGTCTCGGCCAGCATGCGCTCGAAGTCGTTGATGTGGGCGTAGCGCTGGCGCGCCTGCTGCGGCGTGATCCAGCCGTTCACCACCGGCACCAGCACGTCTTCATAGTGGCTGCGGTTGAAGACCATCACCTCGCCGGCACCCGGCACCTTCTGGTGGATGCGCCACAGGTAGTCGTGGTCGCGCTCCGGGGCGGTCGGCGCCTTCCAGCCGACCGTCTGCACGCCCAGCGCGCTCATCTGGCCGAACACGCCGCGCAGCGTGCCGTCCTTGCCGCTGGTGTCGGTGCCCTGCAGCACCACCAGCAGCTTGAAGCGGCGGTCGGCATAGAACAGGTTCTGCAGTTCGTCGAGCTCCAGTGCCAGCGCGTCGACCGCGGCCTTGTCGGCCGCCTTGTCGCCGGTCGAGAACGGCTTCGCGCCGGGATCGATCGCGAAGAGGTCGAAGGCGCGCTTCTTGCTCCCGGCGTCCGCATACTGGAAATCCGCCCCATCCGGTGCCTTGGTCGTCACGTGGACTCCGTTCGTTGCAATTGACGTATACGTCAATCGCGAGTGTATCGCCGATACTTCGCGGCGGGCGGCCGCACTCCGTTGCGGGGAATCATGGTCTACCCGACCCGATTCCGGCGGCACAATCGCGCCGTTCAGAAGTACGGCGCCGGAGGGGGCGCCAGGGCAGAACATCAGGAGTGGTTCCGTGCCGAGCATCAATATCCCCGTGAAGACGCCAGAAGGCGTCGACGAGTTGGGCAGTCGACAACGAAAACTGGGACAGCGGCATCGCACGGTCTTGCTGCTGGTCGATGGTCGAAGGCGCGAGAGCCAGGTGCGGCAGCTTGCCGTGCAGGCGGGCGTGCCCGACCAGATCTTCGACGAGCTGGTGGCCATGGGCTTGATCATGTTCACGCAGGGCACCGGGTCGATGCAGGGCAATTCCGGCCTGGCACCGCTCGATGTCGACCTGCCGCTGGACACCGTCTCCGGCCCGTTGCCGCCATCGCTGAGCCTGCAGCCGGAGTCGGTGCTCACCGATTCGATGCTCGGCGACCTGCCGATCTCCGACCTGGCGCCGCTGGACGAAGCCGATGCCGCGCTCGACGAAGCGCGCGCGATCCTGATGCGCGCCGTGAAGGCCGAGGCGCCGGTCGCCGGCTCGCTGACGCTGATGCGCCTGAAGCGTGCGCGTTCGCGCAACGACATCGAGGCGCTGCTCGACGAGGTGGAGCAACGCATCACCAAGCCGTTCAAGGGCATCTGGGCCGCCCAGACGATCGCCCGCGCGCGCGACCTGCTGCGCACCGTCAACTCGCCATCGGCGGCCTGAAGCGGCCGGCCCGCGGGCCCGGGACTTTCCCGGGTTTGCCGGCCGCCGGCCTGTCGCCCGGGCGGCAGCGGTTACCCTTGCGGCCATGACGTTCCTGGCCATCGACATCGGCAACACGCGGCTCAAGTGGGCGCACTACAGCAGTCCGCAACCGGGCGCGCGGCTGCTGGCGCACGGCGCCGTCTTCCTCGAAACCATCGACCGGCTGGCCGACACCGAATGGAAGAACCTGCCGCCACCGAGCAGCATGCTGGGCTGCGTGGTGGCCGGCGAGGGCATCCGGCGCGAGGTCGAGGAGCAGCTGGAGCAGCTCGCGCACTGGCAGATCGAGCCGCGCTGGGTGGTCTCGACCGCGCATGCCGCCGGCGTCACCAACGGCTATGACCACCCGAACCGCCTCGGCACCGACCGCTGGGTCGCGTTGATCGGCGCCTGGCAGCGGGTGCGGGCGGCCGGTGCGCCGCGGCCGGCGCTGGTGGTGATGGTGGGCACGGCGGTCACCGTCGATGCGCTGGATGAAACCGGCCGCTTCATCGGCGGCGTGATCCTGCCGGGCTTCGGGCTGATGCTGCGCGCCCTCGAGATGGGCACCGCGGGCCTGAAGGCTCCGACCGGCGAGGTGGTCGATTTCCCGACCAACACCAGCGATGCGCTGATGAGCGGCGGCGCGCATGCGATGGCCGGCGCGATCGAGCGCATGGCCGGCAAGCTGCGCGAGCGCACCGGGCAGGCGCCGGCGCTGATCATGACCGGCGGCGCGGCCGTGAAGCTGGCGCCGATCGTGCCGCTGCCGTTCGAGACGGTCGACACGCTGATCTTCGACGGGCTGCTGGAGCTGCAGTCGCATCGGCTGGCGCTGTGATCCCGGCGCCGTGATCAGCCGCTCACGCGGATGACCACCTTGCCGAGGTGCGCGCCGTCGGCCAGGTGCCGGTAGGCGGCCTCGGCCTGATCGATCGGGAACACGCGGTCGATCACCGGCCTCAGCCGGTGCGCGCTGATCAGCCGGTTCATCGCCTCGAAGTCGCTGCGGCTGCCGACGGCAAGGCGGCGCAGCGTCAGCAGCCGGCCGCTGAAGGCGCGCGGGTCGAGGCGGGCGTCGTCGGTGCCGAACACGCCCATCAAGCCGATGTCGGCATCCCACGCGGCGCAGCGCAACGAGCGCTCCAGCGTGGCCGGCCCGACCGCCTCGATCACATGGTCGGCGCCGCGGCCGTCGGTCAGGCGCAGCACCTCGCGGTCCCAGTCGGCCTGCTGCCGGTAGTCGACGACCTCGTCCGCGCCGAGCGACCTCAGCCGCGCCGCCTTGTCGTCGCTGGAAGTCGTCGCGATCACGCGGGCACCGAGCGCCTTCGCGAACTGGATCGCGAACACCGCGACGCTGCCGGCRCCGAGCGTCAGCACCGTGCTGCCGGCGCGCACCGGGCGGCCGCCGGTCAGGCCGTTCCAGGCGGTCAGCCCGGCGCACGGCAGCGTGGCCGCCTCGTCGAAGCCGAGGTGCGCGGGCATCGCGAGCACCGATGCTTCGTCGACCACCACGTCGTCGGCCAGCCAGCCCGGCAGGCTGCAGCCGGTCTGCTGCATCGCCTGCGCCAGGCTCAGCCGGCCCTCGGTCCACTGCGGGAAATAGCTGCTGGTCACGCGATCGCCGACCCCGAAACGCGTCACCGCGCGGCCCACCTCGATCACCTCACCCGCACCGTCGCTGACCGGCACGACCCCCGGCGTCAACGGAACCGGGTAGGTGCCGGCGCGGATCATCAGGTCGCGCCGGTTCAGCGACACCGCGTGCACGCGCACGCGCACATCGGTGGGGCCGATCGGTTGCGCTGGCGTGTCTCGCACCACCAGGGGCGCTGCGGGGTGGTCGGCATCCAGGTGAAGGCTTCGCATCGTGATCTCGTCCAGAGTGGATACGTCCATTCTGGAAGCCAGATTCAGGACGATGAATGCCTGCTACGCTCGATCTCTTGTCTGGCCGTCCAAAGAGCGATGGATCCCCTCGATGACATCTTTGCCGCGATGCGGGTGCGCAGCGCGTTGTACGCACGGCTCGAACTGAGCGCGCCCTGGGGGCTGGATTTCGCGGCCGGCCGCATGGCCCGCTTCGGGCTCGTCGTGCGGGGCAGTGCGTTGTTGCAGCTCGACGGTGCCGGGCCGCTGGTCGCGCTGGCGGCGGGCGATTGCTTCGTGATGGCGCGCGGCTCGCGCTACGTGCTGAGCGACGCCCCCGGTTCCGCGACGCGGCCGTGCAGCGAGACGGTGCGCGACCACGTCGGCGGTGTCGTGACGCTGGGCGGCGGTGGCGCACCGGCCACCGTGATCACCGGCTGGTTCGAATTCGATGCGCTGGCGGCGAAGCCGCTGGTCGAGCTGATCCCCGCGCTGCTGCTGGCGCGGCTGGACGACGACCGCAGCCGGCTGCTCGAGGCCACGCTGCAGATGCTCGCGGTCGAGACCGGCTCGCCCGCGCTCGGTTCCGGCACCGTGATCAGCCGGCTCGCCGATGTGCTGTTCGTGCATGCGGTGCGCTCGCATGCGCAGGCCGTTGCGCTGGACGAGGGGGCGGGTGCGAGCTGGCTGACGGCGTGGGCCGATCGCCGCATCGGCGCGGCCTTGCGCCGCATGCACCATGAACTCGCGCGGGCCTGGACCGTCGACGAACTGGCGTCGGTGGCCGGCCTGTCGCGCTCGGCGTTCGCGCAGCGTTTCCGCCAGCAGGTGGGCGAGCCGCCGCTTGAGTACCTGACGCGCTGGCGGATGTTCCGGGCCGGCTGCCTGCTGCGGGCCGGCGATGCACCGCTCGCGGGCATCGCGGCCCAGGTGGGCTACGACTCCGAGCCGGCCTTCAACAAGGCGTTCAAGCGCGTCACCGGCCTGCCGCCCGGCGCCTGGCGGCGCGAGGCGGCCGCGCAGGCTCAGAGGATGTAGCGCGACAGGTCTTCGTTCTTCGCCAGTTCGCCGAGCTTCGCGTCGACCTCGGCCGCGCCGATCGACACCGTCTGGCCGGCGAGCTTCGGCGCGTCGAAGCTGACCTCGTCGAGCAGCCGCTCCATCACCGTCGACAGGCGCCGCGCGCCGATGTTCTCGGTGCGCTCGTTGACGTCGAAGGCGATCTGCGCCAGGCGGCGGATGGCGTCGGGCCGCAGCTCGAGCGTGACGCCCTCGGTCGCGAGCAGCGCCTGGTACTGCTTGACGAGGCTCGCGTGCGTCTGCGTCAGGATGGCCTCGAAATCGTCGACGCTCAGCGAGCCGAGCTCGACGCGGATCGGAAAACGCCCCTGCAGCTCGGGGATCAGGTCGCTCGGCTTGCTCAGGTGGAAGGCGCCCGACGCGATGAACAGGATGTGGTCGGTCTTCACCATGCCGTACTTGGTGTTGACGGTGGTGCCCTCGACCAGCGGCAGCAGGTCGCGCTGCACGCCCTGGCGCGAGACATCGGCGCCGCTCGATTCGTTGCGCGACGCGACCTTGTCGATCTCGTCGAGGAACACGATGCCGTTCTGCTCGGTGTTGTGCAGCGCCGCGGTCTTGATCTCGTCCTCGTTGACGAGTTTGGCCGCCTCGTCGTCGACCAGCAGCTTCAGCGCCTCGCCGATCTTCAGCTTGCGCAGCTTGCGCTTGCCCTGGCCGAGGTTCGCGAACATGCCCTTCAGCTGCTCGGCCATCTCGTCCATGCCGGGCGGGCCGATGATGTCGAGCGTCGGCTTGGTGTCGGCCACCTCGATCTCGATCTCCTTGTCGTCGAGCGAGCCTTCGCGCAGCCGCTTGCGCATCACCTGGCGCGCGGTGTTGTCGGCCGCCGGCKCGGCCGGCGTGGTCGGCGTCAGGCCGAAATCGCTGCTCGCGGCGCGCGGCGGCGGCACCAGGATGTCGAGCACGCGGTCTTCGGCGGCGTCTTCGGCACGCACGCGCTGGCGCTTGATCTGCGTCTCGCGCTCCTGCTTGACGGCCATGTCGACCAGGTCGCGGATGATGGTGTCGACGTCCTTGCCGACGTAGCCGACCTCGGTGAACTTGGTCGCCTCGACCTTGATGAACGGCGCATCGGCCAGCTTGGCGAGCCGGCGCGCGATCTCGGTCTTGCCGACGCCGGTCGGGCCGATCATCAGGATGTTCTTCGGCGTGATCTCGCCGCGCAGCGCGCCGTCGACCTGCTGGCGGCGCCAGCGGTTGCGCAGCGCGATCGCGACCGCGCGCTTGGCGCCGGCCTGGCCGACGATGTGGTGGTCGAGTTCAGAAACGATCTCTTGCGGGGTCATGGAACTCATCGGGTGCTTTCGCCCAGGATTTCGATCGTGTGGTTCTGGTTCGTGTAGATGCACAGGTCGCCGGCGATCTCGAGCGAGCGCTTGACGATGTCCTGCGGCGGCAGGTCGGTGTGCTCCAGCAACGCGATCGCCGCGGCTTGCGCGTACGAGCCGCCGGAGCCGATCGCGACGATGCCCTTCTCGGGCTCGAGCACGTCGCCGTTGCCGGTGATGATCAGCGAGGCCTCCTTGTCGGCCACGGCGAGCATGGCCTCGAGGCGGCGCAGCACGCGGTCGGTGCGCCAGTCCTTGGTCAGCTCGATCGCGGCGCGCACCAGGTGGCCCTGGTGCTTCTCGAGCTTGGCCTCGAAGCGTTCGAAGAGGGTGAAGGCGTCGGCGGTGGCCCCGGCGAAGCCGGCGAGCACCTGGTCGCGGTACAGCTTGCGCACCTTGCGGGCCGTGGCCTTGACGACGACGTTGCCGAGGGTGACCTGGCCGTCGCCGCCGAGCGCGACCAGGTTGCCGCGCCGCACGCTCAGGATGGTGGTGCCGTGGTATTGATCCATGGGGTCTCAGATTCGGGCGAAGCGCGAGGCTTCAAGCCGAAGATTGTGACCCGGGATTCAGACCACGCGGACCTTGACCTTGGCGTGCTCGTTGATGCCCATCGCGCCGAAGAACAGCGCGACGAGGCGGTGCGCTTCGGAGAAGGTCACCGAGCGGTTCTCGCCGCGGCGCGCCAGCACCCAGTTCAGCAGGTCGCCGGCCGCGATGAAGTCGACGCGGATCAGCCGGGCGCAGGAGACGTTGACGACCTCGGCATGGCCCAGTTCGTCGTTCATCTTCGTCAGCGTGGCACCGATGTCACCGACCAGCTGGCCGGACAGCTCGACCCCCGCGACCTGCACGCCCGGTTCGTCGGGCATCTGCGATTCGAGGAAGCTGGTGGACACATCGCTGACGACCGACATCGGCGGCGACTGCGTGCTCATGTTCGAGCCGCTGATGCGCACCTGGCATTTCGCGCTCTCCCACGACGGCGGCGACACCTCGTAGGTGACGCAGTAGTCGATGGCCGCTTCGTCGAACTGGTCGGCGCGGTTGGCCATGCGCAGCGCATCGAGGCGCAGCTGCCAGAAGACGGGGTCGGCATCGCGCACGCCGGTGGGCGCCGCATCCTGCAGCACCTGCATCAGGCGGTCGCCGCCGAGCCAGCGCATGTCGAGCGGCTCGTTGATCCAGCCGCGGAACAGCTCGCTCATGCGCGCGCAGGCCTCGGCGTCGATGCTTTGCAGCGAGCTCCAGTCGAACACCCACGGCAGCGGCATCTGCAGCGATTGCGAGCGCAACCGGGCCACCGCGTCGGCATCGACGATGCTCGGGCACACCCAGCCGACCTGGCCGTCGATGCGCGAGCTGGGGCGGCGCTCTTCGCCAGCGGCCTCGGCCACCAGCTTGGGCATCGAGAACCACTGCGGCGCCGACCAGCCGAACTGCTGGGCGTAGTCGATCGCGAGGCTCTCGAACTTGTGGTGCTGGCCGATCGCGCGGTACAGGTCGAACAGCGCCAGCCAGGTCTCGGCGTGCTGGGCGCGCGGGCCGCCCTGGCCGGTCAGCGCGGCGAGCGAGGATTCGCAGCTCTCGAAATCGGCATTCGCGAACGCGATCACCGCTTCGTCGAGTTCGGGGTCGTGGGCGACTTCGCTCACTTCCACCGCATACGGGCTGCCCAGGTCGCCGCCGCCGATGTCGAGGTTCAGCGGCGACAACGGCGACAGGCCGGCGCCCATCACGACCGTGGCCGGCGCGCCGGCAGGCGGGCGGGCGGGGGTGACCGGGTTGGCTGCGGGCGGGCGCGCACCGTTCGCACGGGCCGGCTCGGGGCGGATGCGGCTCTGGTCGGGCTCGGTCGCCGCGTAGCCGATGGCGGCCGGCTGGGTCGGTGCGTCGTAGAAAGAGGGCGGGYGGCGCGACGGCGAGGCGAGGCCGTCACCGACCATCTGCTGCTCGATCTCGTCGATCTTGGCCTTCACGCCGACATCCGGCTTGGCACCGCTGTCCTGCATGCGGGCTTCGGAGTCGTCGAGGCGGGAGGATCCGCCCAGCGCTGCCAGCTGTTCGCTGGTCAGGCCTTCGCGGCGCACCTTGCGCAGCATGTCGAATTCGCGCTTGCGGACGAAATCGTTGCGCCGCTTGCGCTCGATCATCGCCTTCAGCTCGGACTTGGCGTATTCGCTCTCGCGGGCTTCTTCCGTGGGGGTGCCGAGCTGCGCCCAGTCCGTGGCCGGGTTGGCCACGAACTTGACAACCTTTCGGAAGAAGCTGGTGTTGTCTTTCTGATCCGACATGTCGGGTGACGGGGTGCGCGAAAGGATTCTGTCAGTCGCCGAACATCTTCTGCTTGAGCTCGCGCCGTTGCTGGGCTTCGAGGGACAGTGTAGCGGTCGGCCGTGCGATCAGGCGGCCCAATCCGATCGGTTCGCCAGTTTCGTCGCAGAAACCATAGTCACCGGCCTCGATGCGGCCCAGCGACTGTGAGATTTTCTTCAGAAGCTTGCGCTCACGGTCGCGGGTGCGCAGCTCGAGCGCGTGCTCTTCCTCGATGGTCGCGCGATCGGCAGGATCGGGGACGATCGAGGTGTCTTCGCGCAGATGCTCGGTGGTTTCGCCGGCGTTGCTGAGCAGATCGTCCTTCAGCTGCTGCAGCCGGGCCTTGAAGAAGGCCAGCTGCTTCTCGTTCATGTACTCGCTGTCGGGCATGGCCTGCAGCTCGTCGTCGGTCAGGGCTTCGCCCGGCTTGCTCTTCCAGGCGTTGGCGAGCTTCGGGTCGGCTTTGTGTTCGTGCTTGGAAATGTCGGTCACAAGAGAATTCATCTGTCGGGTGGGCGGCCGCGGAGGCGCGAAGCGGTCTGCGAAACGGGACGTGGCCGGTGGAATCGGGGCCGGTGAAGAGGCCGCTGCCGATGCCCGGGCGGCGGCGGAGAGCTTGGGGGCGGGCGGCGGCTTGACGGCCACTGGCTTCGGCGCGGCCACCTCGGCCGCCTTGGCGACCGGCTTGGCCGGCGGGGCCGGTGCATGCACCGCCTTCGCCGCGGGCTTGGCCGCCGGTGCCTTGGCGGCTGGCGCCTTCGGCGCAGCGGCTGCCTTGGCCGGGGCCTTGGCAGCTGGTTTGACCGCGGTCTTGGTAGCCAAGGCAGGCTTTTTGGCCGCTGGCTTGGATGGTGTTGCTCGCTGGGCCGGGGTCTTTGTCACTGAGATCTCCTCGCAACGGCTGTTATACCCGCTCCGCGGGGTGGGCAATCACCCCGCAGCCAAACTTGGGCGCCGCGGATTGTAGCCACGTTGTTTTCCGGCTCGACGGGAATTTCGATGCGATTTTCAGCGGAGTCACACGAGGCACTGCTCCAGCCCCTGCAGGAAGATTTCCTTCGGCAGGTCCAGGCCGATGAACACCATCTTGCTGGTCTTCTTCTCGCCCTTGGCCCAGGCCGGCCCCAGGTCGCTGCCCATCAGCTGGTGCACGCCCTGGAAGATCACCTTCTTGTCGCTGCCCTTCATATTGAGCACGCCCTTGTAACGAAGCATCTTCGGGCCGTAGACCTGCACGATCGCGCCGAGGAAATCCTCCAGCTTGGCCGGGTTGAACGCCCGGTCGGAGCGGAAGACGAAGGATTTCACGTCGTCGTCGTGCACATGGTGGTGCGGGTGGTCGCAGTGTTCGCCGTGCTCGTGGTCATGGTCATGGTCGTGATCGTGGCCATGGTGGTGATGGTGGTCGTGGTCGTCCGCCTTCAGGAAATCGGGGTCGATGTCGAGCTTGGCGTTCAGGTTGAAGCCGCGCAGGTCGAACACCTCGGCCAGCGGCACCTCGCCGAAGTGCACCTTGCGCTGCGGCGCCCGCGGGTTCATGTGCTTGATCCGGTGGATCAGTGCATCGACCGCCGGGGCGTCGACCAGGTCGGTCTTGCTGATGAAGATCTGGTCGGCGAAGCCGATCTGGCGGCGCGCCTCCTGGCGGGTGTCGAGCTGGGATTCGGCGTGCTTGGCGTCGACCAGGGTCAGGATCGAGTCGAGCAGGTAGCTCTCGGCGATCTCGTCGTCCATGAAGAAGGTCTGGGCGACCGGGCCGGGGTCGGCCAGGCCGGTGGTCTCGATCACGACGCGGTCGAAGCTCAGTTCACCCTTGCGGCGCTTCTCGGCCAGGTCGTTCAGCGTGGTGCGCAGGTCTTCGCGGATCGTGCAGCAGACGCAGCCGTTGTTCAGCTGGATGATCTGCTCCTGGGTGTCCTGCACCAGGATCTCGTTGTCGATGTTCTCGTCGCCGAACTCGTTCTCGATCACGGCGATCTTCTGGCCGTGCGCTTCGGTCAGCACGCGCTTGAGCAGCGTGGTCTTGCCCGAGCCGAGGAAGCCGGTCAGGATGGTGGCGGGGATGAGGCTCATGGAATGTCGGTCCTTGACAAGGAAGCGGGCCAGATGCGGCCGAAAAACTTTTGTTCAAGGTATCAGATGTGTCAACCCCGTGTGACTCCCTGCTTCGAGTAAGCTTTTGCCCCTGTAGAACTCTCGCCCCGGCGCGATGTCAGACCCCCACCCGAGTCGATCTTCCCGAAGCGCCGACAAGCATCCCGCTCCCGCGGACAAGCGCGGCCTGTTCGAGCGGCTGATGGAATTCATGTCGCCCGGCCCCGACTCCAAGGACGAGCTGATCTCGACGCTGGCCGACGCGGAGAACCGCGAGGTGATCGCGCCCGAGTCGCGGATGATGCTCGAGGGCGTCATCCGCATGGCCGACCTGACCGCCGGCGACGCGATGGTGGCCGCCCCGCGCATGGACCTGCTCGACATCGAGGCCCCGTACGACGAACTGCTGGCGCTCGTGATCGGCACCGGCCATTCCCGTTTCCCGGTCTTCGAGGGCCAGCGCGAGAACATCGTCGGCACGCTGATGGCGAAAGACCTCCTGAAGCTGCAGCGGGCGCCCGAACTGAACCTGCGCACGCTGCTGCGCCCGGCGGTGTTCGTGCCCGAATCGAAGGGCCTGAACGAGCTGCTGCGCGATTTCCGCTCCAACCGCAACCACCTGGCGATCGTGATCGACGAGTTCGGCAACACCGCCGGGCTGATCACGATCGAGGACGTGCTGGAAGAGATCGTCGGCGAGATCGAGGACGAATTCGACGACAAGGACGGCGAATCCGGCATCTACACGCTGGCCGACGGCAGCCACCGGGTGGCCGGCGACACCACGATCGAGTCGGTCAACGAATCCTTCGGCGAGGTGCTGCCGCTGGACGATTTCGACACCATCGGCGGCCTGGTCGCCCAGGAGCTGGGCCGGGTGCCGCGCCGCGGCGAGGCGGTGCCGGTCGGCAGCCTGATCTTCACGGTGATGCTGACGCGCGGCGGCGCGGTGCGCTGGTTCAAGGTGACGCGCGCGCCCGAGGCGGCCGTGGGCGAAGACGGTGCGTAAGACGCAGAGCCGGGTGGAGCCGCAGGCGCCGGCGCCCCCGCCCGGCATCGGCCGCCGGGGCGCCCGCCGCGAGGTCGGCGCCTCCGAGAACATGTTCCTCGGCCTGGACCTGCTGATGGTGCTGGTGCTCGGCGGGGTGCACAGCCTGGCTGCCACTTACACGCACGCGTGGATCCTGCAGTTGCTGGCGGTCGCCGGCCTCGCGTTCCGGGTCAGCCGGGCCTCGCCGCGCCGGGCGGCGCTGCTGGGTTGGGCGTTCGCGACGGCCTGGTTCGTGGCCGGCACGTTCTGGCTCTACGTCAGCATGCACCGCTACGGCGGCCTGCCGGCCTGGATGGCGGGCGCTGCGGTGGTGGCGTTGTCGGCCTTCCTGGCGTTGTATTTCGCGGCGGCGATGGCGCTGTTCGGCGTGCTGCGGCGCAACCTGCTGGTCGTCGATGCGCTGGTGTTCGCCGCCTGCTGGCTGCTGGCCGAGCTGGCGCGCGAGCTGTTGTTCACCGGCTTCCCGTGGGCGGCCTCGGGCTATGCGCACGTCGACAGCCCGCTCGCGTGGCTGGCGCCGTGGATCGGCGTGCACGGCATCGGCTGGGTGGCGGCGCTGCTCGGCGCGCTGGCGGTGATCGGCTTGCGCAACGGTGTCGGGCCGGGCGGGCTGGGCGTCATCACGAGCGTGGCGGTGGTCGGCGGGCTGGCCGCGATGCAGCCGGTCAATTTCACGCGCGGCAGCGGCAGTTTGCAGCTGTCGTTGCTGCAATCGAACGTCGCGCAGGACGAGAAATTCGCCGAGGACAAGCTGCCGCAGGCGCTGGTGTGGGCGGCGACCACGCTGCAATCGGCGCGCGGCGACCTGATCCTCGCGCCCGAGACCATCGTGCCGCTGCTGCCCGACCAGTTGCCCGAGGGCTACTGGGCCGCGCTCGCTGCCGGCTTCCAGCGCGGCGACCGGGCGGCGCTGATCGGCGTGCCGCTCGGCAGCTTCGAGGCCGGCTACACGAACTCGGCGGTCGGGCTGTCGCGCGAGACCGCCAAGTGGCCGGGCGGCTTCTACCGCTACGACAAGCACCACCTGGTGCCGTTCGGCGAGTTCATCCCGACCGGTTTCCGCTGGTTCACCGAGCTGATGAACATCCCGCTCGGCGATTTCAACCGCGGCCCGGTCGGGGCGCCGTCGTTCGAGGTGAAGGGCCAGCGCATCGCGCCCAACATCTGCTACGAGGATCTGTTCGGCGAGGAGCTGGCGGCGCATTTCCGCGAGCCGGAGCGGGCGCCGACGATCTTCGCGAACCTCAGCAACATCGGCTGGTTCGGCGACACCATCGCGCTGGCGCAGCACCTGAACATCTCGCGCATGCGGGCGATCGAGTTCCAGCGGCCGATGCTGCGCGCGACCAACACCGGCGTGACGGCGGTGATCGACCACACCGGGCGGGTCACGCACCAGCTGCCGCCGCTGACGATGGGGGTGCTGCAGGCGCCGGTCGAAGGCCGCGAGGGCATGACGCCGTACGCGAGCTGGGCGGCGCGCTGGTGGCTGTGGCCGCTGCTCGCTGGCGCGCTGCTGTCGCTGGTGATCGTGGTCCCCCTGCGACGTTCGTAGGTGCTGCTGGCTTTGCCGAACCAGCGGCTCGATGCACAGAAAACACGCATGGCGCGCCCGGGTGCAACCCGGGCTTAATCCTCATTTGTTCGCTTGTCACCTCCCCAGAAGCAGGGCGGTGGCAGAAGGCGGGTGCGGGGAGGCTGTGGAGCGCCAATAGGGACGGGGCGCCGGAGCTGGCTGGTTTCATGGCCCGCGTGCGCAGCACGCTTCGTGCACTGACTGTCGCCCACTGTTTGACCACAACGAACGAAGTGAGTGGCGGGAGTTTGGGCGACGGGCCATGAAACC
>NZ_JBFUGW010000164.1:0-14796 GCF_056402735.1 Rhizobacter sp. P3_C12 | reverse complement strand
AAATGGGACGACCCCACCTCGCAGAAGGTCACGGCCGATGCGATCGCGGTGCACAAGAAGTTCGACGCGATCACCGCGCAGGGCGGCGACACCGGCGTCGTGCAGGCGATGCTCGACGCGAAGCACCCGATGGTGCCGTTCGCCGGCGAGACCGAGAACGGCTTCCGCAAGTTCTGCGCGAAATACGCCGGGCAGGGGCTGAAGTGCGCATCGGGCGGCACCGGGCCGGCGCAGGTGGCGGTGGCGATCAAGGTGGCGATCGCGGCGCTCGAGGGCAAGGTGCTGCCGCAGTCGATCAAGCTGCCGCTGTCGACGGTGGAGGAGCCGGGCTTCAAGGACGGCGCCAACTTCTACGCGACGCAGTCCGACAACTTCTTCGTCGGCAACGCGTTCCCGACCTGCGGGATCAACTTCACGGCCCAGGAGATCATGGGCCAATCGGAAGTAAACAAGTAGCCCGGATGGCAATCCGGGATCTGCGGCCGACGAACCCGGATTGCCATCCGGGCTACGGGCCATGAGCCTTCTCGAAACCCAAGGGATCAGCAAGCGCTATGGCGGCGTGCACGCCCTGCAATCGGCCGACCTGCGCGTCGAACCCGGCCGCATCCACGCGATCCTCGGCGAGAACGGTGCCGGCAAGTCGACGCTGATCAAGCTGATCGCCGGCGTCGTCGCGCCCGACGAGGGCCGCATGCTGCTCGACGGCCAGCCGGTCTCGTTCGCATCGCCCGCCGCGGCCAACGCCGCCGGCATCACCTGCGTGTTCCAGGAGCTGTCGCTGGTGCCCGACCTGTCGGTGGCCGACAACCTGTTCATCAGCCAGCCTCCCCGCCACCTCGGCCGTTTCGGACTGATCGACCGCCGCGCGCAACGCCGCCAGGCCGAAGCGGCGCTCGCGCGCGCCGGTGCCACCGACATCCACCCGCTCGCGCTGGTGAAGGACCTCTCGCTGTCGCGGCGGCAGATGGTCGAGATCGCGAAGGCGCTCGCGCGCCGGCCGCGGCTCTTGATCCTCGACGAGGCCACGTCGGCGCTGACCGCCGCCGATGTCGAGCGGGTCTACGCGGTGCTGAAGCAGCTGCGCGCCGACGGGCTCGCGCTGCTGTACATCTCGCACCGCATGCACGAGATCGCCGAGCTCGCCGACGAATGCACCGTGTTCTGCGATGGCCGCAGCGTCGCGCACTTCGCGGCCGGCACGAAGACCGACACCGAGATCGTCGAGCTGATGATCGGCCGCAGCTACAGCGGCGTGTTCCCGGACAAGCCGGTGCGCACGCCGGATGCCACCACCGTGCCCGCGCCGGCGCGCCTCGAGCTGCGCGGCCTGCACTGGACGCACCGCCTCGCCGACGTCTCGCTGCAGTTGCGCGCCGGCGAGATCGTCGGCCTCGGCGGCCTCGACGGCCAGGGCCAGCGCGAACTGCTGCTCGCGCTGTTCGGCGTGCTGCGCGGCTGCCGCGGCGAGCTGCTGATCGACGGCCGGCCGACCCCGCTCACCGGCCCGCATGCCGCGAAGCAGCCGCGCGTCGGCATGGCGCTGATTCCCGAAGACCGCAAGACCGAAGGCCTGATGCTGCCGATGTCGGTGCGCGAGAACCTGTCGTTCGCGGCACTCGGCGCGCTGTCGCACGGCGGCGTGATCGACCGCCAGGCCGAGCGCGCCGCGGTGGAGCGGATGATGGCGCTGCTCGCGGTGCGCTGCGACGGCCTCGACGTGGCGGCCGGCGCGCTCTCGGGCGGCAACCAGCAGAAGCTGGTGATCGGCAAGTGGCTGATGCGGGCGCCGCGCATCATCCTGCTGAACGATCCGACGCGCGGCATCGACGTCGGCACCAAGCAGGAGATCTACCAGTTGCTGCGCCGGCTGGCGGACGACGGCGCGGCCCTCCTCTTCTACTCGACCGACCACGACGAGCTGATCGGCTGCTGCGATCGCGTGCTGGTGATGGTCGAGGGCCGGATCCGCCGCGAGCTGGTCGGCGACGCGATCACCGAGCACGCGCTGGTCGGCGCGGCGCTGGACGTTTCAGTGAACGTGCCGGCGGCCGCCTGAGCATGATGACGAACGGCGATTGGCCCCATCGCCTGCGCGAGCACCAGGGCACGCTGCTCGCGTTCATCGGCTTCGTCGTGATGTTCGCGGTCTACGCAGCCAACCACCCGGCCGGCCTGACCGCGAATGTCGCCACCACCGCGGCCAACAAGGGCGTGCTGCTGGCGATCGTCGCGATGGCGCAGACGCTGGTCGTGCTGACCTCCGGCATCGACCTGTCGGTCGGCATGGTGCTGGTGCTCGCCAACTGCCTGGCCTCGCACCTCGTCGTCGGCACGCCGGGGCAGACGGCGCTCGGCGTCGCCGGCGTGCTGCTGGCGGGCTGCGCCTGCGGTGCGTTGAACGGATTGATCGTGATCGTCGGGCGGCTGCAGCCGATCGTCGCGACGATCGCGACCGGTTCGGCCTTCTTCGGCCTCGCGCTCGCGCTGCGTCGCGTGCCGGGCGGCGACGTGAACGCCGGGTTGGCCGATGCGCTGACCGGGCAGCTGCCGGGCGGCATCCCGGCGGCGCTCGCGCTGCTGCTCGCACTGGTGCTGGCGGTGTGGCTGCCGTACCGCCGCTCGGTGATCGGGCGCGCGGCCGCGGCGGTCGGCTCGTCGGAGCAGGCGGCCTACATGTCGGGCGTGCCGGTGCGGCGGGCCAAGTTCGTCGCCTACGTGCTGTCGGGGCTGCTCGCGTCGGTCGCCGGGCTGTTCGTCACCTGCATCACCTGGTCGGGCGAAGCCTCGTCGGCCAACGGCAGCACCTACACGCTGTACTCGATCGCCGCGGTGGTGCTGGGCGGGGTGTCGCTGTTCGGTGGATCGGGCAGCGCGGTCGGCGCGGTGTTCGGCGCGCTGATGTTCCGCACCATCGGCGACCTGATGTTCGTGTTCAACCTCGAGCCGCTGTGGCAGCCGCTGTTCCAGGGCGTGGTGCTGTTCGCCGCCATCTGCGTGGGGGCGCTGCGGCTCTTGAAGCTGCGCAACCGGCTCGATCTGTATGGATAGGAACCTGGCCCGGCACTTCCGGGGCCCGATCGCAGGCCCCATCACCTCGGCCTTCGGCTGCATCGTCGCACTGCTGCTGCTCGGCAGCCTCTACAGCAGCAGCTTCCTGTCGCCCGAGTACCTGCTGCAGCAGCTGAAGGTGGCCTCGTTCCTCGGCGTGATCGCGACCGGCGCGATGCTGGTGATCCTGCTCGGGCAGATCGACCTGTCGGTGCCCTGGGTGGTGGCGGTCGGCGCGATGATGGCCACCGCAGCGACCGGCTGGGGGCCGTGGGGCAGCGCGTTCGCGATCCCGTTCGGCATCGCCTGCGGCGTGGCGCTCGGGCTGCTGAACGGCTTCGGCGTCGCGTTCCTGCGCATCCCGTCGATGATCGTCACGCTGGCCGTGAATGCGGTGGCGCAGGGGCTGATGGTGGTGCACACCGGGGGCTACTCGCCGCAGGATGCGTCGTCGCCGGCGATGCGCTTCATCGCGACCGGCCACAGCCTCATCGGCATTCCGAACGCGCTGCTGGTGTGGGCGGCGGTCGGCGCGGCGGCGGTGTTCGTGCTGACGCGCACCACCTTCGGCCGTTGCGTCTACGCGATCGGCAACCGCGAGCGCGCCGCCTACCTGTCGGGCGCACGCACGCGGGCGGTCGTGATGGCCGCCTTCGCGGTGGCCGGCGGGCTGTCGGCCTTCGGCGGCGTGCTGCTGGCCGGCTATGCGAGCAAGGCGGCGCAGGCCATGGGCGATCCCTACCTGCTGCCGGCGATCGCCGCGGTGGTGCTCGGCGGCACCTCGATCCTCGGCGGGCGCGGCCACTACCTCGGTACGGTGGCCGGCGTGATCCTGATCACGCTGCTGCAATCCATTCTCTCCGTGATGCAGATCGAGGAATGGGGGCGCCACCTGATCTACGGCAGCGTGATCGTCGCGATGCTGCTGCTGTACGGGCGGGCCGCGCCGGCGCGCTGAGGCGGGCTGCCGGTCAAGCGCCTTCGCCGGGTGGGTCAGCGGGCGGGGAGTCCGACAGGCAATGCAGACCGGTGGCGTACAGGCAGGCCGCGACGCAGACCGCGGCCACGATCAGCGCCATCACGACGCCGCCTTGGGCGCGCGATTCTGCAGCGGGCATCGCACCGTCGTAGCGATCGCCATCGGCCCCGTCATCGGGCGACTTGTGAAGCAGCAGGGCGGCCAGCGTGATCAGGGTGACCGCCGCCACCGCGCTGCCCTTGATCACCGTCTCGGGAGAGGGCATGTTGTGGGCCAGGCACGCACGGGCATCGCCGACCTGCCGCACGATGGTCAGCCTGAACGGCGGCGGATGCCATTCTTCGTCGGTCGGAGTTGCAGTGAAGCTGCCAAGGACACGCTCGAGTTGTCCACACAACGGTCTCATCCACGGTCTCCTTGGGCGCCCCAGATGCCGACTGAGTCACCTCGCCGGCGATCCGGTTCCACGCAGGGTCAGAGCCGGGCCGTGAGGTACGCCAGCGCCATGCGCACCGTCTCGCGCGTGGCCGCCTTCACCGAGACGCCGCTCGGCCGCTCCAGCACCACCGCGTGGATCAGCGCATGCACCGCGTGCATCAGCATGTAGGTGGCCAGCCGGAGATCCTCGACGACGATGTCGGCACGGTGCGCTTCCAGCAGCCCGCGCAGGCGCCGCTCGATCTCGTCGACCGATTCGTCCTCGCCGGGAAACTGGTGCAGGCCGAGCACCTGCTTCTCGAGCACGCGGTGCAGGTCGGTGTCGAGCTGGTGCGCCTTCACCGCCGATTCGATCACCCCGGCCAGCGCCTCCGGCAGCGACGAGCCGCGGTGCTGCAGCAGCGCGGCATCGAGCAGCGCGCTCATCTGCCGGCCGTGCCGGTCATGCAGCGCGGCGATCAGCGAATCCTTGTTCGGGAAGTACTGATACAGCGAGCCGACGCTGACGCCGGCCACCTCGGCCACCGCGTTCGTCGTGGTCGCGGCATAGCCGCGCTGCACCAGAACGCGAGCCGCGGCATCGAGGATCGCGTCGACGGTGGCCCGCGAGCGCGCCTGGCGCGGCGCCTTGCGGGGCGTGAGAGGGGTGCTGGGCGAGGCGGTCTGCGGTGTGGACATCGGCTTCCGGAGTGCGGGTTCTGAAATGCGAGTTTCAAATACGAATAAAAACTCGCATAGTGTCGGCAAGGCGCTTCGTTGCGTCAACTCACCTCCCACCTTCACCATGTCAAGAACGCACACTTTCTTCATGCTGTTGCAGGCCACCTCCCACTGGCGATCGCTCGATGCCGCGCGGCGCGCGGCGTTCCGCGAACGCGTGCTGGTGCTGGTGTTCGAGAACTTCCCGTCGCTGCGCCTGCGGCAGTTCGAGACCTGCGAATCGCGCTGGGACACCCAGTGCGCCGAGGTCGCGGTCTGGGAGACCCCCGACCTCGACGAGTACCACGCCGCGGTCGAGGCGCTGCACGGATGCGAGTACTTCGGCCTGCCGTACTTCGAGGTCATCAACGTGATCCCGACGCACGGAGAGTGCTGGCGAGAGGACGATTTCGCGGTGTCCCAGTCGTGCGCGCTGTGAGCACCGGCGGCGGCGCCAGGTGATCGAGCGCCCGCCGCACCGTGTCGAGCGGGCTCGCGGCGGCCTGGCCGATCGGCGCGGCGAGGTCCCAGTGCACGATCTTCAGCCACATCGCCGCCCGCAGCGACTCGCCGGTGGCGAGCCAGCCTTCGTCGAGGCAGCCATTGAGCATGCGCTTGCCGGCCTCGAACAGGTCGGCCGGCTCGAAGCGGCCGCGCGCATGGTGCAGGCAGACCGCGTAGGCGAACTCGCGCGGGCGCGGCAGGCGGGTCAGCACCGCATGCGCCGGCGCCGAGGCGCGCAGCGCCAGCTGGCTCTCGATCAGCTCGATGCCGGCGGTGTATTCGCCGCACTGCACGCACCAGGCGAGGTAGTCGTCCAGCGCGAGCTGGTGGGGCGTCAGGCGCCGCGCGCCGCGCGCGAGGTTCGCGCGCCATGCCGCCTGGCAACGCCGCGCGCCGGACCAGTCATCGCAGGCCGCCTCGCCGCCGTGCAGCCAGCGGGCCATCGCCCGCGTCGCGTGCAGGTTCGGGCGCATCGTGCGCGGCTCGCCGCTCTCGCCCAGGGCGAGGACTTCATCGCCGGTTTCCCGGCGCTGCTCCAGGCCGGCCTCGCCGCTGTTGATCGCATGGTCGAGCCAGCCGATCACGCGCGGCAGCACCGGCGCGATGTCCTCGTGCAGGCCGACGAGCCAGCAGTACACCAGCTTGTGCAGCATGGTGGCGGCCAGGTAGCCCATCGGGCGGTAGAGCTGGAAATCGATGTCGAGAAGCTGCCGCAGCAGCGCACGGTCGGCGTGCAGGAAGGCTTCTTTCTCGATTCGGGGGTCGAATGGCATGGCATCTCCTCGGGGGCGCGCGGCGCACCGACGCACAGGATGAGCGCCAACTGCGAAGAGAAAATGCAGAAGTCCCTCGGCCGCGCGGTTTTCCGTGTCCGGTGCAAACCGGGCCCCTAAAATCCACGCTTTCCCCGCTGGCTTCCCGACCCGGGAGGCGTGCGGGTCCCGAACGGAGCCGAACCCATGGACACCCGCACCTCCCCGATCCGCCTGCGCCTGGAGCGCGTGCGCGACGCGCTGAAACAGCACCAGATGGCCGCGCTGCTGGTGCCGTCGAGCGATCCTCACCTGTCCGAGTACCTGCCGGGGCGCTGGCAGGGGCGCGAATGGCTGTCGGGCTTCACCGGCTCGATGGCCACGCTGGTCGTCACCACCGAGCGCGCGGCACTGTTCGCCGACAGCCGCTACTGGGTGCAGGCCGAGGCCGAACTGGCCGGCACCGGCATCGAGCTGGTGAAGATCCCGAGCGGCGCCGCCACCCACCACGTCGAATGGCTGGCCAGCCAGGTGCCCACCGGGCAGGTGGTCGCGGTCGACGGCGCGGTGCTGGGCCTGGCGGCCGCACAGCAGCTGCGCACCGCGCTGACGCGCGCCGGCGTGCCGCTGCGCACCGACCTCGACCTGCTGGAAGACGTGTGGCCCGATCGCCCGGCGCTGCCCGAGGCGCCGGTCTACGAGCATGCCGCGCCCCACGCGCCGCTGGCCCGCAGCGCCAAGCTGGCCGAGCTGCGCCGCGCGATGGCGGTGCACGGCGCCACGCAGCACTTCGTCTCCACCGTCGACGACATCGCGTGGATCTTCAACCTGCGCGGCTCCGACGTCAGCTACAACCCGGTGTTCCTGGCCCACGCGCTGATCGGCCTGCACGGCGCGACGCTGTTCGTCGGCGTCGGCAAGGTGCCGGCTGCGCTGCAGGCGGCGCTCGCCGCCGACGGCGTGCAACTGGCACCGTACACCGAGGCGGCAGCCGCGCTGGCCCGGCTGGGCGCCGAGGCCACGCTGCTGATCGACCCGCGCCGCATCACGCTCGGCCTGCGCGAGAACGTGCCGGCCGCCGTGAAGGTGGTCGAGGCGATCAACCCGAGCACGCTGCTGAAGAGCCGCAAGAGCGCCGCCGAGGCCGCCTTCGTGCGCGACGCGATGGCGCAGGACGGCGCCGCGATGTGCGAGTTCTATGCGTGGTTCGAGCAGGCGCTCGGCCAGGAACGGATCACCGAGCTGACGATCGACGAGAAGCTGAGCGCCGCGCGCGCGCGCCGGCCCGGCTTCGTCGGCCTGAGCTTCAACACCATCGCCGGCTTCAACGCCAACGGCGCGATGCCGCACTACCGGGCGACGCCCGAATCGCACGCGGTGATCGAGGGCGACGGCCTGCTGCTGATCGATTCCGGCGGCCAGTACCTGGGCGGCACCACCGACATCACCCGCGTCTGGCCGATCGGCACGGTCTCGGCCGCGCAGCGGCGCGACTACACGCTGGTGCTGAAGGGCACGCTGGCGCTGAGCCGGGCCCGCTTCCCGCGCGGCACGCTGTCGCCGATGCTCGATGCCATCGCCCGCGCGCCGCTGTGGGAGCACGGCCTCGACTACGGCCACGGCACCGGCCACGGCGTCGGCTACTTCCTGAACGTGCACGAAGGCCCGCAGAGCATCAGCAAGGCGATCCCCGAGCCGCAGATGGCGATGGAGCCCGGCATGGTCACCAGCATCGAGCCCGGCCTGTACCGCGGCGGCCAGTGGGGCGTTCGCATCGAGAACCTGGTGCTGAACGTCGCAGCGGACACGCCCGAGAACGGTGCATTCGGCGAGTTCCTCGGTTTCGAGACGCTGACGCTGTGCCCGATCGACACCCGCTGCATCGACCGCAGCCTGCTGCGCGCCGACGAGGCCGCGTGGCTGAACGACTACCACCGCGTGGTGCGCGAGCGGTTGTCGCCGCTGGTGAGCGGCGACGCGCTGGCCTGGCTGGTGGCGCGCACCGAGCCGGTCTGACACCCGGGGAGCGCTGCGGGCCGGCGCGCCCCGTCGTGCCGACCCGCAGCCTGTCCCCGTGTTTCGACGCTTCGTCTCAGCGCGCTGTCGCCGGCGCGGGCGGCTGCCTACAGTTCACTCCAACGCAACACACCTACCGCTGGAGACTGACATGTTCGACCGCCTCTTCGCCCCGCTGCTGACCTTCACCGTGCTGATCGCCGCGACGCTGTCGATCGCGATCGCGATGCTCGAGGAGGGCCGCGCCGGCACCACACAGCAGGCCAGCGCCGACATCGTCACGCTGCCGATGGTCACGATCACCGGCAAGCGCGTGCAGAGCGTCGCCGAGGCCACGCAGGCGATGCGCACGACGCTGCAGTGATCAACGCCAGGGCCGCCGCCTCACATGTGCCGGAACACGTGCACGTAGCTGCGGCTCACCGGCAGCAGCTCGCTGCGGCCCTTGATGTGCACGTCGGCCGTCTCGTTCGGCCCGCGCACCACCTGGGCCACCTGGTGCAGGTTGACGATCACCGAACGGTGCACCTGCACGAAGCACTCCGGATCGAGTTCATCGGCCAGTTCGCGGATCGTGCGGCGGATCAGCGCTTCGCCGCCCTCCCACACGACCAGCGTGTATTTCTCGTCGGAGCGCAGGTAGGCCACCTGCTCGACCGGGATCAGCCGCACGCTGTTGCCCACCGACGCCTTGATCCACTGCAGCCAGCCGGCCTGCCGCTGCGCCGGTGACTGACGGCGCAGTTCGGCTGACATCTTCTCGATCGCCGCCTCCAGCCGGTCGTCCGCCGCAGGCGAGGCGCCGCCGGTGCCCGATCCCAGCCGCTGGCGCAGCCGCTGCACCGTGTCGGCCAGGCGCTCCTCGTCGAACGGCTTCACGACATAGTCGACCGCCCCCTGCTCGAAGGCCGTCACCGCGTACTGTT
The DNA here is from genome assembly GCF_056402735.1 of Rhizobacter sp. P3_C12. NCBI lineage: Bacteria > Pseudomonadati > Pseudomonadota > Betaproteobacteria > Burkholderiales > Sphaerotilaceae > Rhizobacter > Rhizobacter sp. P3_C12. The sequence goes on along the minus strand of NZ_JBFUGW010000164.1, from coordinate 5,431 downwards.
CGTAGGCGGTGACGAACACCACCTGGGCCCGCCGCGCGATCGAGCGCGCCGCCTCGACGCCGTTCAACCCCGGCATGTGCACGTCGAGGAACACCACCTGCGGCGCATGCTCGTCGAACAGCTCCACCGCCTCGCGGCCGTTGCGCGCCTCGGCGACGATCGCGAGTTCCGGCCAGAGCCGCTGCAGCATCCCGCGCAGGCGCTCGCGCAGCAGCGGCTCGTCGTCGGCGATCAGTGCGGTGGGGTTCATCGTCCGGCTCCGGTGTCGGGTTTCGCGAGCTGCGGGCTCGGGTCGGGCAGCACCAGCGTGGCGCGCAGGCCGTGCGGAGTCTCGTCGCACAGCTCCAGCCTCGCCGCATCGCCATAGGTGGCCTTCAGCCGTTCGCGCAGGTTGGCGAGGCCGGTGCCGGGTGCGGCCTTCTCGTCCATGCCGGCCCCGGTGTCGCTGACCCAGACCTCGACGCAGGCCTGCCGTGCATCGGCACGGGCACCGACCTCGATGCGCCCGCCCGTCTCGCTCGGGTCGATGCCGTGGCGCACCGCGTTCTCGACCAGCGTCAGCAGCGCCATCGGCGGGAACGGCAGGTTCGCGAGCGCATCGGGCACCGCGACCTCGAAGGCCAGTCGGTCCGGCATGCGCATGCGCATCAGATCGAGATAAGCGCGCACCAGGCCGGTCTCGTGGCCGAGCGTGCTGCTGGTCTGCGCGAGGCTGGGCACCGTGGCACGCAGGTAGGCGATCAGGCTGTTCAGCACCGGGCCGGCCCGTTCGGAGCCCGACTCCACCAGTTGCTGCACGTTGGCCAGCGTGTTGAACAGGAAATGCGGCTCGACCTGCGCATGCAGCAGGCGCAGCCGCGCATCGAGCGCCTGCTTCTCGAGCGTGCTGCGCTCCAGCGCGAAGGCGAGTGCCTGCGAGCGGGCCTGAGCATCGCGCTCGCGGTACAGCGCGCCGAGCGCGAGCGTGAGGCCGACGGCGAGGCCGGTGGTGGCGATCGAGAAGAAGCCCCACAGCAGGCCTTCGTTGCGCTGGAAGCTGGTGACATCGCCCTGCACCATCACCAGGTAGGCGACCAGCGTCGCGACCGGCGCGGTGATGACGACCGCTGCCACCTGCACGACCCAGCGTGGCAGCCAGCGCGACGGCCAGTGCCCGGCGATGTCGAAGGCCACCAGCAGCATCAGGCCGACGAAGATGCTGCGGCCCCAGACGCTGAGGAAGGGCGTCACGAAGATCGGGTTCAGTGCGATCGCGGCGACGGTGGCCACGACCAGGTTGATCGCGATGCGGCGCGGCGTCAGCGAGGCCCAGAGGCGGGCGAGGTGGCGCGCGGGCGGGGCAGGAGTGGCGGAAGGGGTTGGCGGAACGGGCTTCATGGGATGCCACGATACGGCGCGGGGGCCGAACCCGGCAAGCCATGCAGCCCGATGTGCGACGGACGGCGGATCCCGCGGTGTGAGTGACGGGCTCTGTTTCGCCCTTCCGGGCGAGTCACTTTCATTTGAGCCCAAATGAAAGTAACCAAAGCAAAGGGCTTCAATACAACACCATACGGTTCGTTCTGCCCGCTGCGGACAACACTGCCACTTCGGCTGGAGCTCCACCTTCATTGGGATTGTTGGCCGAGCGAGCGAGTCGAGTGGAGCGGGAGAACAACGATCCCAATGAACGTGGATGTGCAGCCGAAGTGGCAGTGTTGTCCGCAGCCAGACTGAACGAACCGTATGGTTTTCAAAGCCCTTTGCTTTGGTTACTTTCATTTGGGCTCAAATGAAAGTGACTCGCCCGCCGGGGCGAGACCCGGCAGCCCCCCCGCAGTCGATCACCCCTTCAGGATGAAGGAAACCACCTGCCCCCGCGTCCCCGGGTCATCGTCGAACCCCCCATGCGTCGTGCTGGTGCTCACCGGCCCCGGCGACACCCACGCCGTGGTGTTCGGCAAGCCCTTCGCAGAAGCGTCGAAGAAGCGCTGCATCCCCAGGATCGGCGTCGTGCTCCCCCCCTCGAACGACTCGCTGACGAGGTACAGCAGCGAGCGCCGGTACGGCCCGCAGGTGTGGTCCTGCTGCTCGGCGCGCTCGCTCAGGTGGAACTGCTGGTAGCGCTTGACGACGCCCGTCACCAGGTGCGGCCGCAGGCAGCGGTCGAAGGTGTCGACGCGCACCGCCGGCGCGAGAAAGCTCACCGATTCGAAGCGCATGCCCTCTTGTGCGAGCCGATCGATCATCAGGGTCGCGACGATGCTGCCGGCCGAATGCCCGACGAAATGCATGCGGATGCGCTTGTCGGCCACGCCATGCTTGAAATGCCCGTACAGCAGCACCGCGCCGGCCTGCTCGTCGTCCGGCACACCGGGCTTGTACGCGCTCATCGCGTCGGCGTTCTGCTTCATCTCGCCCCAGATGCGCGTGCCAGGGCGCGACAGCACGCGCTCCAGCCGCTCGTTCCACCAGGCCGTCATCGACGAGCCGGCGGCCGTGCTGCGCGGCACGTCGCGGATCGCATCGTCGATGCAGTTCAGCGCGCTGGTGAAGAAGTCGGTCTCCCACATCAGGAAGATCGGAAAGATCTTCTGCTCGTACAGCATCGGGATCCACTGCGCCGCGATGTCGGCCGCAGCCGATTCGCCGACCAGCCCGCCATGCGCGAAGATGCAGACGTCGACCACGCCGTCCTGCAGCCCCCATTGCTTGCGCGCCTGCGCGAGCTGCACGTCGACGATCGCGCGCACGTCGTCGGGCCGGGTGCGGAACACGCCGCTGTTGCTCAGCGCACCGTTGTTGCCCATGTTGACGATGAACGGCGACAGCTCGCGGTTGCGCAGCACCTCGCTCGCCGCGAGCGCGACACGGCCGGCCGCGTCGGTGCGCAGGCTGATCGATTTCGAGATCGCGGTGTGGTCCTGCGTCACCACGCCAAGCTGCGCGACCCAGCAGTCCATCGCGTTGGCGATCCAGTCGTCATAACTCAGGATCGCGTAGCCGTACGAGCCCCAGTCGGTGCCCCAGGAGTTCTGGATCAGGAAGCCGCGCTCGTTGTAGCCGACGATCGCGAACGCGTGGCCCGAATGCCGCGCATGCCCGCCCTTGACCGGGATCTCCCAGATCCCCTTCTTCGGCTCGGTGAACGAGATCGGCCGCTTCTTCAGTGCCGTCAGTTCGATGCCGTCGTCCCAGCCCGAATGGCAGCCGGCGCTCGCATACAGGATGCCCACCTCGTTCAGCGCGGCATGCATGTCGGTGATCGCCTTGTGGTCGATGCGGTAGTAGGCGCCGAGCGGGCGCTTGACGGCATCGAACCACCAGTCGTCGGCCAGGCTCTTGCTCACCGCCGGCATCTCGAGCCCGGGGAACAGCGGCTCGCGGCAGGCCCCGTGCTTGAACCAGCCCTTCATCGCACCGCGCAGGCTGGAGCCCTTGTCTTCGGACGAGCCCGGGTACTCGTCATAGCGGCGCGCCATCGAGTACAGCATGTACGGCGAGATGGCAGGCTTGCGCTCGCGGCCCGAGGCCAGCAGCAGGTGCTCGACGACCAGCGACAGCGCGAAGCCGGTGCAGGCCATCGTGTCGCCCTGGTACTTGACCGGCAGCCCGTGCTTCGGGAACAGCGTCGGCGGCGGCGCGCTGCCGATGGCCGGGCGGTAGGGCCTGTCGCGCACATCGATCTCGTCGGGGCGCGCGACGCGCATGAACGGGGTGTTCTTCGGCAGCGGGTCGGCGGTGGGGCGGCGCGGTTTCGCCACCTTCGTTGCGCCTGCGACCTTCACCGTTCGTGCTGCCATGAAGCCTCCCCATCGGTTCGATGTGCTTGTCGGATGCGCATTGGACCGCGTCGGGGCACGAGCCGCAAGCCTTCAAAGTGAGGAGGCCGGCGTCACTTGATCTGGTAGCAGCCAGGCGTTTCGATGAACATCTCCGGTCCGAGCTTGCAGCGCAACGCGTTGTATGAATATCGGATGCGATTCCCTGTCGTCTGACTCGCTGCCTCGATGGCAGCCTTGCGCACCGGCCGCCCTCGCCTGTCCAGCAAGCTGTCGAAAATCAGGTACTCGCGGTCCGTCAGGTAGGCAGGAACTTCCGACATTCCCCGCGGCGCAACCAGCACCGCACGCTGCTCCGGCCATACCGTGAAAGGGCCCACCGTGCGCACATCGCCATCCAGCACCTCGGCCGGCAAGCTCAGTCGGTAGCCGCCATCCATGTACTCGATGGCATTCTTCGGCAGCAACTGACGCGCGGAGTTCACGCATTGAATCAAGCTGCGCTCGTGTTGTTCTCCGAAGGCTTCAACCATCACCAGGCGCCCCCGCGCACGTCCCAGCCATTGCAGCACCAGCGTCACGTGGGCGGCTGCACGAACGCTGCCGCCGTCTTCCCTGAAGATCTCGCCCGTCTGCGGGTCGAGCTGGATGCCGAGTCCCAGCGGCAGCCGTTGAAGCGCCATCATTCGATGGCCGAATGTCGCGATGCTGCCGGCCGGCAGCCGCTTCCGCAGCCCCGACACATGAAGGCCCGGCCCGGGCCCGACTTGGCCCGCCATGTTCTCTCGACGCCTGATCTCCCAGGCGCTGTCGCCGGCCAGCAGCCTGCCGACAGCATGGTCGAATGGTTCGCGGGCCATGGTTTCACAAGCCATGCGCCGGCATGTCCGCACATGCCGCACGAGCTCGGTCCGCCCGTCGACGGCGGGAGAAGGCGCCTCCCCACGCGGTCGCTTCGCCGCTCCTCCCGGTCCGTGCAGGGCCATGGCCATTCCTCGTGTCGATTGCCACGCTGAGTGGCATCCGAGGGGTACGGAGTTCCGCGGCGCGGCTACTTGCCGCCGGCGGCGACCTCGTCGACCACCAGCAAGGTGGCGCCATAGCTGCCATCGCACGGCGACTCGCCGGCGCCACACACCGCCTTGCCGGCGAAGGGACTCTCGCCCGGTTGCCGCGCCGCCCACAACTGCCCGGCGAGCCCGAGGTCGATCTCGGGGATCTGGTCGCCGGCCTTCTTGACGCCGATGCCGGTCATGTCGCGCGGCTTGCGCGACACCATCGCGACGATGTGGTCGGTGCCCGGCGGCCCGCCGGCGGTGATGTGCCAGCCGGCACGCGGCAGCACCACCTCGCGGTTCAGCTCGATGCGGTTGTTCTTGTCGAGCTCGTTCGGGAACAGCAGGTAGAAGTGGGCCTTGTCGGTGCCGGCCAGGAACACGTACAGGTAGCCGGCCTCCGACGACTTGACGCGGAACTGCAGCCGGTCGCTGCCGATGCGCAGCTGCGACTTGTCGGCCAGTGCGTTGACGCCCAGCACCGGGTCAGCGTGGCGCACGATGTCCTGCAGCGCCGTGACCAGGCCGAAGGGCACGGCCGGCGGCGGCGCGGGGGCGACGGCCGGCGCCGGTGACGGCGCCGTGGCGGTCGTCACGCCTGCGGCCGATGCAGAC
>NZ_JBFUGW010000163.1:0-14876 GCF_056402735.1 Rhizobacter sp. P3_C12 | reverse complement strand
GAGAAGAGGAGTCCTCGACATCGTGCGCACCCTGCGTTGAATGCTGGTGCGCCGCTCCTGCGTGCGCGTTGTGTGGCCAGCGGGTGGACGCTAGCCGGCGAGCTTGCAGTGAATGTGCAGAGAAGACCGAGTGCTTCGGGAGATTTGTCCTTGTTCTGTCAATGATGCTGACGATCGGTCGCGTGCCTACGAGGTTGCGGGCATCGCCGGCAGGCGCAGCCAGCCGGCGATGCGCCCGAGGCGCGCGGCATCGAGGGTGCGCCGTGCCGACCAGGCCTGCCACTCTGCGCGCCATTGATGCTGCAGCGATCCGGCGAGGATGAACAGGCAGGACGCGAGCAGCACGGTCGACAGGCCGAAGTGCCGGTCGAAGGCCCAGATCGCCGCCGCCACGGCCCCGCACAGTAGCCAGGGCCCCCATGACAGCACGGCGCCCACCGCGAGCAGCCGCCAGTTCGGAAGCATCGCCTGCGGCGGGCCGGTCTCCGCGTGCCGGTTGTCGTGCGTCACCTCGGTGCTCAGGCTCCACAGGATCGCGACCAGCAGCGCTGCGAGCAGGCACGCCATGACGCCGATGCGCCCTGCGGTCGTCGGCTTGGCGCCCGGCTTGGGCGGGTCCAGGCGGTAGCCCACCTGGTCGCGTGCCTCTTCGAGGTGGGCGATGTAGGCCGCGAGCCGCACCGGCGGTACGTGGTCGGCGCGGCTGCGGTAGCGGTACTTCATCAGCAGCGTGCGCTGGGTCGCGTCGACACCCGAGTCGGCGCTGAACTCGAAGGCCGGGTCGCTGACATCGCCGTGCTCGGTCTTCAGCGCCCACCGGGCGGGCAGCCGCGCGGTCAGGGACACTGTCACGTCCTTCGGGTGGTCGATGCGAAGCGGTGCGCTGCGCACGGTGTCGTCCGGCCGCGCGAGCAGCGAGCGGATGTCCGGCACGCGCAGGTAGGCCGGCGGCCGCGGGTTGTCGGCCTCTTCGGCCACCAGCGTCGCCATGCGGTAGTGCTCGTGGGTCACCAGCCGGTTGCCGGCCTCGTCGTCCTCGAAGCTGAACGGCTTCGCGACGCTCAGGCCGGGGTAGGAGCGCAGGTAGAAGTTCAGGTAGTTCGACTGCAGGTCGGCCAGGCTGTCGTTGCGCAGCGTGTCGCGCATCTCGTCGGCCTTCTCGCCCAGGTAGGTGCTGGTGATGTCGAGCGTCGGCTGCTTGTCGAAGCCGCGCGAGGCGTCGATCACCATCGCGATGTCGTGCGGGCGGCCGGTGGACGCTGCCGCCGGCATCGGCTCGAGGGCGGTCGAGCGGCCGTCCAGCAGCAGCGCCCGGCCGAAGTCGGCCTGCGCGATGTGATCGAGGCGGCCTTGCTGCAGGTAGCGGGTCGGGTCGACCCACACCGCCCGGTCGCCGAGCTGCGCACGCAGGATGACGTGGTTGAAGGCCCCGGGCGACGGCAGGCGATCGCCGACGTGGCCGCGCAGCCGCGTGTGGACCAGCGCCGGATCGGCCTGCACGCCGAGCGCACGCAGCATCGTCACGGCCAGCAGCACCTTGTCCTTGCAATCGCCGTAGCGGCGGGCGAGCACGGTCTCGGGCGGGCGCGGTGCGTGCGATCCCGGGCCCACCTCGACACCGAGGTAGCGGATCTGCGACTGCACGAAGGCCAGCGTCGAGAGCAGCCGCTGCTCGGGCGACAGGGCCGAGGCGGCGATGCGGTCGATCTCGGCGCGCAGCGGGCCCGTGGCCGGCGCCCGCGCCGCATACAGCGGCTCGGCCCAGCGCGCCACGTCGGCCCAGTCAGCGAACTCGCTCCAGCTGACCGACGCATACGGATCGAACCAGCGCGGCGTGTCGTTCTGCTGCGGTATCGGGTCGATGCCGGTGGCTTGCCAGACCCGCTCGGTCCAAGCGCCCTGGCGTTCCTCGAGGAGCGGCGGAGCTCCCGGCGAGGCGAGCCACTGGATCGTGCGGTCCGAGGGCGCCAGCAGGCGGTGGTGCATCGCATGCACCGGCACCGACCACTGCAGGTCCATGCGGCCGAAGGCGCGGCCACCGAACACCGGGTTGTTGCCGGAGCGGCTGTAGGCGTAGTCGACGACATCGCCGGGGCGGATGTCGTCGAGCACGATGTCGACGGTCTTGCTGCCGTCGTAGATGCGGGATTCGAGGTCCGACTCGCGTTGCAGCACCTTGATCTGCGCCGAGGCGAGGCGGTCCTGGATGCGGCCGTCGCGGTGCACGTTCAGCATGTGCAGCGTGAGCGTTTCATAGGACGGATCGAACTCGATGGACTGGTGCGATTCCGACTCGACGCCGCGCAGGTTCAGCGCCCGGCTGGCGACGCGGCGCCAGGTGCTGCGCTCGTTGCCGTCGAGGCGGGTCTGCTGGTCGACCAGCAGGTAGTGCGTTCCCTGGCTGCCCTTGCCGAGGGGCGGCTTGGCCTGCTCGTCCAGCGGCTGCGGCTTGACCCAGGCTGGTGCCGGTCCGCGGCGGTATTCGGCTGCATGGCTGCCGGCTGCCACCGACAGGATCACGCTGGTGACGAACGCCATGGCCGCCCTGGTCCGCCCTGCGCGGACGGGGTGTCCCTTCTCCCGATGCATCGTGTTGTCCTTGTGGTGAGGCGCCCTCCGTGACGCCGCCGCGGATGCTAGCAAGTTGCCGACCCGCGGCCGCCGGATACTGTCGGTCCGCCCGAAACCGGTGAGCCCTCATGCCCTCCATCGACCGCCTGTCGCTCGGCTGGCGCAGCGAGCTGATCTTTCCCCGCTTCGATGCGCAAGTCATCGAGCGGCCGGATTACCTGCTGATCCGCACGCCGCAGAACCCGACCTTCTGGTGGGGCAACTTCCTGTTGTTCGACCGCGCGCCGCGCGAAGGCGATGCCGCCGTCTGGGCCGCCGCGTTCGAGCGCGAGATCGCGCAGCAGCAGCCGGAATCGAGGCACCTCGCATTCGGTGTCGATGCGCCGGGGCCGATCGAGATGCCGGCGGATTTCGCGGCGCTCGGGCTCACGGCGATGCAAGGCGCGGTGCTGACGCTCGCACCGCCGCAGCTGAAGCCGCCGCGCCAGGCCATCGGCGAAGGGTGGCGGATCCGGCCGCTGCGCCTGCCCGACGAAGGCCCCCTGGCGGCGAAGCTCCAGGTGGCGGCCGACATCGACGGCCACGAGCCCGGCGGCTATCGGGTCTTCCGTGAGCGACAGATGCTGCGCTACGGCGGCTTCGAGCGCGCCGGGCTCGGGCACTGGTTCGGCGTCTTCGCCCCACCGGGCGCCGACGGCAACGACACCGGCGAAGAGCTGCTGGTGGCCGACTGCGGCTTGTTCCGCGACGGCTTCGGGCCGGGCGCCATCGGCCGCTTCCAGTTCGTCTCCACGCACCCGGCCTGGCGGCGCCGCGGCCTGTGTTCGGCGCTGATCCATGCGGTGTGCCGGCATGGCTTCGAGCTCATGGGCCTGTCGTCGCTGGTGATCATTGCGGACCCGGGCTACGTGGCGATCGGCCTGTACGAGGCGCTGGGCTTCCAGCGCGCTGCCAACACCTGGGGCATGCAGCGCCGGCCGCCTGCTTGAGCCCTGCCGCCCACGAAACCTCGGGAAAACCCTTAAGTCGACGGCCGTGGGTCCGATAACGGGGATTGCGTTGCCGTTGTCGGTGAATGGCCGACAGCGGCACCCTCATGTCCAGTGCAGTTCCAAGGACTTTTCCATGACTTCCTTCTTCTCGCGCATGCGCCTGGCCCCGCGGCTGGCGCTGGCTTTCGGCCTGGTGATGCTGGTGACCTCGCTGGCCGCCGGCATCGGCATCTGGCGCCTCGACCGGCTGCAGGACATCGCCAACGACCTGGGCGGCGCGTCGTCGCAGCGCGCGCTGCTCGCCCGCGAGCTGCATTCGATCGTCGTGCTCAGCTCGGCCCGTGCCGAGACGCTGCTGCAGATCGACGATGCCGAGTTCGCCGCGCGCATCAATGCCGACCGCAAGCTGACCTCGGCGCGCTCCGAGGTGGTGCGCAAGACGCTGGAAGACCTGGCCGACAACGAGCGCACCAAGGAGCTGTTCAGCGTCATCGACGAGGCCGGCGGCAAGTTCCGCGGCGTGCGCGACGGGCTGGTCAAGCGCAAGGCGGCCGGCGAGAAGGTTGCCGGCGACGACATCGCCGGCAAGCTGCGCCCGGCGGCCGATGCCTATGCGAAGGCGGTGGACGACCTCGCGGCCTACCAGGCGCAGCGCGTCGAGGAGGCCCGTGCCGCGGCGGCGCGCAGCGAGCGCGAGGGCATCACGATGCTTGCGATCGGCATCGCGCTCGGGCTGCTGGTGAGCCTCGGCTGCGCATGGGCCTTGTCGCGCTCGATCGTGCGGCCGCTGGCGGGCGCCTCGCGGATGGCCGAGCGCGTGGCCGCCGGCGACCTGAGCATGGTGCCGGTCGCGACCGGTTCCCGCGACGAGGTGCAGGCGCTGGTGTCCGACCTGGGTGCGATGCAGGGCAAGCTGGCCGAACTGGTGGCGAGCGTGCAGCACGTGAGCGAATCCATCACGACCGCCAGCACCGAGATCGCGGCCGGCAACCTCGACCTGTCGTCGCGCACCGAGCAGACGGCGTCGAACCTGCAGCAGACGGCGTCGAGCGTCGAGCAGCTGACCGCCACCGTGCGCCAGAGCGCCGATGCGGCGAAGCAGGCGAACCAGCTGGCGCTGTCGGCCTCGGGCGTGGCCACGCGCGGCGGCGAGGTGGTGGCCGACGTGGTGCAGACGATGCAGGCCATCGCCGGCTCGTCGAAGAAGATCGCCGACATCATCGGCGTGATCGACGGCATCGCCTTCCAGACCAACATCCTCGCGTTGAACGCCGCGGTCGAAGCGGCACGTGCGGGCGAGCAGGGCCGCGGCTTCGCGGTGGTGGCCGGCGAGGTGCGCAGCCTGGCGCAGCGCAGCGCGCAGGCTGCGCGCGAGATCAAGAGCCTGATCGGCGACAGCGTCGGCAAGGTGGAATCGGGCACGCGGCTGGTGGAAGAGGCCGGCACGACGATGCGCGAGATCGTCAGCTCGGTGCGCCGCGTGACGGACATCATCGGCGAGATCAGCACCGCCGCCGGCGAGCAGAGCGACGGCATCGGCCAGGTGAACCAGGCGATCGCCCAGCTCGATCACATGACGCAGCAGAACGCGGCGCTGGTCGAGGAATCGACCGCCGCGACGCAGAGCCTGAAGGACCAGGCGACGATGCTGTCGCGCGCGGTGGGCAGCTTCAAGTTGTAGCCCGGATGCCAATCCGGGTTGGTCGCGTGGCGCCGAAGTCCCGGGTTGGCACCCGGGCTACGTAGAATCCCCGCGATGAGCAGTCCCTCGGCGGTCCCGGCGACAGACACGACCACTCCCCAACGCCACTGGCCCGGCCTGCTGCTGGCGACCCTGGGCGCCATCGCCTTCTCCGGCAAGGCCATCATCGTCAAGCTGGCCTACCGGCACGATGTCGATGCGGTCACGCTGATCATGTACCGCATGCTGTTCGCGCTGCCGCTGTTCCTGCTGCTGTCATGGTGGGCGGGGCGCGGCAAGCCGGCGCTGACGCGGCGCGACTGGATCGTCGTGCTCGGCCTGGGCTTCAGCGGCTACTACCTCGCGAGCTTCCTCGACTTCGCCGGGCTGCAGTACATCAGCGCGAGCCTCGAGCGGCTGATCCTCTACCTGAACCCGACGCTGGTGCTGTTCCTCGGCGTCGTGCTGTTCCACAAGACCGTGAACCGCCGCCAGCTGATGGCGCTGGGCGTCAGCTATGCCGGCGTGCTGCTGGTGTTCGGGCACGAGATCCAGCTGGTGGGCACGCACGTGGCGCTGGGCGCGGTGCTGGTGTTCGGCAGCGCGGTGAGCTATGCGCTGTACCTGGCGTTCAGCGGCGAGGAGGTCAAGCGGCTGGGTGCGCTGCGGYTCACGGGCCTCGCGACCACGGTGGCCTGCGTGCTGTGCATCGGGCAGTTCGTCGTGCTGCGGCCGATGTCGGCAGCGCTGGTGGCGCCCGAGGTGATCTGGCTGTCGGTGTTGAACGCGACGCTGTGCACCTTTGCGCCGGTGCTGATGGTGATGATGGCCATCGAGCGCGTCGGCGCGACGGTGGCGGCCCAGACCGGGATGGTCGGGCCGCTGTCCACGATCCTGATGGGCGTGGTGATCCTCGGCGAGCCGTTCACCGGATGGGTCGCCGCCGGCACCGTGCTGGTGCTGGCGGGAATCTGGTTGCTCGCGAAGGCCCGCTGACTGGCTGACAGCGAGCGGGCCGATCCAGGCTAGGCTTCGTCCGCTTCCTTGCAGGACGGCGCGCAGACGAACTGGGTCTTGCCCAGCAGCTTGCGCGACTTCAGCGAAGTGCGCGCGCGGTGCTTGCCGCACAGGAAGCACGACATCGTCGCGGCGCTGAACACGCCGGCAGACGCAAACGGAGAGCCGGGGGCCTTGGTGCGATAACGCAGGCCTTCGGCATCGATCGAGTTCTTGACTTGGTCTTTGGCCATGGATCAGGGGGTTGCGGGCGCGGGTCGCGCACCCGGAGGGAAAGGGCGCGGATCGCAGGCCCCATAGAGGGCCCGCGGCCGCGCGGGTCCGACATTATCAGGGCTGGCGAGGTTTCCTTCTCGAAAACAGTTGGATACCCTTGCGGGGCGCCGGATTCCGCCGGCCGACCCAACCACCAGGAGAAGCGAATGAGCAAGTCAGGGATCGACCAGGACGCACTGATCGCGATGTTCTCGCAGGCCAGCGCCCGCCAGGGCGAGGCGCTGCGCAAGGCGGTCGGCGAGGCGACGCTGAAGGCGCTGCAAGGGCGCGAGCTGACGCTGCAGAACATCCGCGGCGTCGTGAAGACGGTCACCAAGGCCGCCTCGACCGGGCTCGCCGGGAACCCCTCGCCGGCGATCGACCCGGAGGCGCTGCTCGGCAAGGCCTTCTCCGGCATGGATGGCGCGCTGCTGCAGGCCGTCGAGGCGCACCGCAAGGCGCTGCAGCAGTTCGTCGACCAGGGCGTCGGCCTGCAGGAAAAGCAGCTGAAGGGCGCGCTGGCCGACCTGGAGAAGATGGAGGACACCTTCTTCGCGACCGTCAGCAAGGCGGCCGGCTCGGCCACCGAGCCGCTGCAGGGCGCCTGGAGCCAGGTGCTCGAGACGATGAAGCTGAAGGGCACCGACACCGGCGCCCAGGCATCGAACGCCGTCGAGCAGCTGGTGTCGCAGGCGCAGACCGCCATCCGCGACAGCCGCGCGCTCGGCCTGAAGACGGCGCAGGCGCTACTCGACAGCTACTCGGCGCTGGTCAGCGGCGTGCTGATCGGCATGGCCGAGGGGCTGCAGGGCGGCGAGGCCGAGGCGCCGGCCGCCAAGACGCGGCGCCGCTGACGCGCTTCAATGCACGGAGAGCTCGGTGATGCTGTTCCACTGGCTCGCCGTGCTGCCATGCCCCGTGATGCGCACGTAGCGTGCCGTCACGTCGGTGATGTCGTAGAACTCCTTCGCGGCCGTCTGGCCGCTCGAGATGCCGCGCCAGCGTGTCGTCCATCCGTTGCCGTCGGGTGAGGTCGCGATGTCGAAGCGTGCGGTGCGCTGGTCGCCCAGGTAGAAAGCCACGCCGACCTTCTGGATCGCGCGGCTCGAACCCAGGTCGAGCGTGATCGCCTGGCCGTCCCCTTCGGCGCTCCAGCGGGTCGCCAGGTTGTTGTCGATCGCATTCGCCGCGGGGTTGCCCGCCTGCGCGCTGGTCGCGCTGACCGAGGCCACCGGCAGCGTGGCCAACCCCGGGTTGACACGCCGCCAGCGCTGCATCGCTTCCAGCAGGTAGTAGTCGCCCCAGGCCGTGCCCTGGTTGTAGAGCGTGTTGCCGGCGTGGTGGTTGTAGGCGCTCTGCAGCAGCAGCGCCTGGCTGTTCGACGGGGTGCCCAGCGTCGCGAACCACGGTGCCGACAGCAACGCACCCAGCGCCGTGCGCGCCGCGTTGCGGTAGGTGGTGGCGCGCGTGGCGTCGGTCTCCAGCAACGACAGCTCGATCAGCCCGGCCGCTGCGATCGCCGCGGCCGAGGTGTCGCGCGGCGCGCCCGGGATCGCCGGGTCGTTGAAATCCCAGTACGGAATCGAATCCGCCGGCAGGTGCGCCAGGTACCAGTCGGCCAGCTTGCGCGCGGTGTCGCGGAAGGTGGTCTCGCCGGTGAAGCGGTAGGTCATCGTGAAGCCATGGATGCCCCAGGCCTGGCCGCGCGCCCAGGTCGAGCTGTCGCTGTAGCCCTGCACCGTCGTGCGCGATTTCACCGCACCGGTCACCGGGTCGTAGGTGACCAGGTGGTAGCTGCTGCCGTCGGCGCGCACGTGGTTGTCGCGCGTCTTCAGCGCATGGCTGCGGGCCTGGTTGTAGAGCGCCGTCGAACCGCCGTGCTGGCTGGCCCAGAACAGCAGCTCCAGGTTCATCATGTTGTCCATGATCACCTGGAAGTTCGCGTTGTCGCCGTTCGAGCCCCACGAGCGCACCGCGCCCACGGTGCCGTTGTAGCGCTGGCTCAGCGAATTGGCGGCGGTCAGCGCCACCTGCCGGTAGCTGTCGACGCCGGTCAGGCGGTGCGCATTGCCGAACGGCGTGAACACCATGAAGCCGACGTCGTGCGTGCCGGTGTTGGTGTCCTGGCCCTCCATGCCGTTCTGCCAGGTCTGCGCCTGCGTGCTCCAGCCGTCGGCCGCGAACTGGCCGTGCAGCAGCCACAGGTTGGCGGGGAAGAAGCCGCTGGTCCATTCGCCGGAGCCGGCATAGGTCCAGGCCTGCGCCGCGTCGCTGGTGGTGACCTTCGGGTACGAGGTCTTGTTGCTGCGCTGCGCGATCGCGCCCTCCTGCTGCACCGCGACGGCCCATCCGTTGCGCAGCTTCAGGTCCAGCGCGTCCTCGGCGCGCGCAGCGCCCTGCCAGGCCAGCGCGCATGCGGCGGCCGCGAGTAGCGATCTCGGTGTCATGTCGTCTCCGTCGTCGTGGTTGTCGTCGTCTGCTTCTTCAACGGGCCAGCCACCCGCCATCGATGGCCAGCGTGTGGCCGTGCATGTAGTCCGACGCCGCGGCGGCGAGGAACACCGTCGCCCCCGCGAGGTCGTCCGGCCGCCCCCAGCGACCGGCCGGAATGCGCGCCAGGATCTCGCCGTTGCGCTTCTCGTCCTGGCGCAGCACCAGCGTGTTGTCGGTCGCGATGTAGCCGGGCGCGATCGCGTTCACGTTGATGCCCAGCGGCGCCCATTCGTTGGCCAGCAGCCGCGTGATGCCCATCAGCCCGCTCTTGGCCGCGGTGTACGACGCGACCCGCACGCCGCCCTGGAACGACAGCATCGACGCGACGTTGATCACCTTGCCGCCGCGCCCCTGGTGCACGAACCGCCGCGCCGCGGCCTGCGCGAGGAAGAACGCGGCCTTCAGGTTCAGGTCGGTCACCGCATCCCAGTCGGCCTCGCTGAAGTCGATCGCCGCGCCGCGCCGGATGATGCCGGCGTTGTTCACCACGATGTCCAGCCCGCCCAGCTCGCGCACCACCTCGTCGACCAGCGCTGGCAGCCCCGCGACCTGCGACACATCGACCCGCAGTGCGCGGTAGCGCCGCCCGCAGGCCTCCACGGCCGCCTGCGTGTCGGCCTGGTCGCCTTGCGCCGCGCCCGCCACGTCGGCCCCGGCCTGTGCCAGCGCGATGGCCATCGCCTGGCCGATGCCGCGGCTCGCGCCGGTCACCAGCGCCACCTTGCCGTCGAGGCGAAAGAGGTCCATCCGCACATTGGACAAGTGGTCAGGCCAATTGGCAATCACAGGGCCGTCAGGGAGTTCCCTGACAGGGCCAACCCTCTTGGACCGGCGCGAGGGCTCACTGAAGATCAACTGGCCTGACCAATCCAGGCGCCCGGTTGTCCATGCCCATCCAGACCATCGAGAGCCGCCGGCTGTACCGGCAGATCGCCGACCAGCTGAGCCGCCTCATCGACAAGGGCGAGTTCCGCGTGGGCGCGCGGCTGCCGTCGGAGCGCGACCTGTCGGAGCAGCTCGGCGTGAGCCGCCCGTCGGTGCGCGAGGCGCTGATCGCGCTGGAGGTCGAGGGCCTGGTCGAGGTGCGCGGCGGGGCCGGCGTGTTCGTCAGCGCGCGCAAGCCGGGCGGCGCGTCGCACCGCGCCGAGGCGACGCCGCCGGGCCCGTTCGACCTGATCCGCGCGCGCTGGATCATCGAGTCCGAGACCGCGGCGCTGGCGGCCACCCATGCGACGCCCGAGCACCTGCAGCGCCTGAAGAGCGCGCTCGTCGACATGCAGCGCCATGCGACGCATGCGCCCGAGGCCGTTGCCGCCGACCAGCGCTTCCACCTGTGCCTGGCCGAGGCCAGCGGCAACAGCGCGCTGCTGATGGTGGTGCAGCAGCTGTGGGAGGCGCGCACCGGCCCGCTGTACACGCAGATGGAGTCGCATTTCTCGGGCGAGGTGGTGTGGAAGCAGGCGGTCGAAGAGCACGGCGAGTTGCTGCAGGCGGTGGCCGGGCGCGACCCGCGCGCGGCGCGCGACGCGATGCGCAAGCACATGAAGAACGCCGAGGTGCGTTTCGCCTCGGGATGGAAACCTGGAGACTGAGCCGATGCAGCCCGCAGTGATCGACGAGCCCGAGGTCCCGCCCGGCCCGCCCGCCACCGACCACCCGCCCAGCGTGGCCGCCGAAGCCGCGCACTTCGAGGTGCACGATGCCGAGGTCGACCTGCGTGCCTACCGCCCTGAAGACTGGCTGGCCTTCGCGCTCTTCGCGCTGCTCGGCGCGACGGTCTTCTACCAGTTCTTCACCCGCTACGCGCTGAACGACTCGGCCTCGTGGACCGAGGAGATCGCGCGCTACTTCCTGGTGGCCGTGGTCTTCATCGGCGCGACGATCGGCGTGCGCAAGAACAACCACATCCAGGTCGACTACCTGTACCGCGTGTTCCCGGCGCGGCCGATGCGGGTGCTGTCCGTCATCGTCGACCTGATCCGCATCGCCTTCCTGGGCACCTGCGCGGTGCTCACCTGGCAGCTGATCGAGCGCATCGGCGCGAGCCGGATGGCGGTGGTCGACCTGCCGATGGGGCTGGTGTACGGCGCGGTGCTGCTCGGCTTCGTGCTGATGACCTGGCGCGCGATCGATGTCGCGCGGGCCAACTGGAAGCGCGGCGCGTCGCTGCTCGAGAAGCCCGAGCTGGCAGACGAGGGGTACCCATGACCGCTGCCTTCAAGCTCGTCTTCCTGCTGTTCATGGGCGCGGGCGTGCCGGTGGCGATCGCGATGGCGGCCGCCGTGCTGCTGTTCGTGCTGGTCAGCGGCAACTCGCCGCCGTTCGTCGTGATCCACCGCATGGTCGGCGGCATCGACAGCTTTCCGCTGCTGGCCGTGCCGTTCTTCATCCTCGCCGGCAACCTGATGAACGTCGGCGGCATCACGACGCGCATCTACAACTTCTCGCTCGCGCTGGTCGGCTGGCTGAAGGGCGGGCTCGCGCACGTGAACATCGTCGGCTCGGTGATCTTCGCCGGCATGAGCGGCACCGCGATCGCCGATGCCGCGGGCCTGGGCACGATCGAGATCAAGGCGATGAAGGAACACGGCTACAGCACCGAGTTCGCGGTCGGCGTCACCGCGGCATCGGCGACGCTCGGGCCCATCATCCCGCCCTCGCTGCCGTTCGTGATCTACGCGATGTTCGCCAACGTCTCGGTCGGCCAGCTGTTCCTGGCCGGCATCGTGCCCGGCGTGGTGATGGCGCTGCTGATGATGCTCACGGTGGCCTGGTTCGCGCACCGCAACGGCTGGGGCCGCGACACACGGCCCGAGCTGGGCCGCATCGTCAAGGCGCTCGGCGAGCTGGCGGTGGTGATCGGCTTTCCGGTCGTGCTGTGGGCGGTGGCCCGCACCGGCGCCAACATGCAACTCGCGACCGCGCTCGCGCTGGCCGCGCTGCTCGTGGCCGACCGCGTGTTCCGCTTCGACGCGGTGCTGCCGATCATGACGCCGGTGCTGCTGATCGGTGGCATGACCAGCGGCCTGTTCACCGCCACCGAAGGCGCGATCGCCGCCTGCGTGTGGGCGCTGTTCCTGGGCCTGGTGTGGTACCGCACGCTGAGCCTGAAGACGCTCGTCAAGGCCTGCATGGACACGGTCGAGACCTCGTCGACGGTGCTGTTCATCGTGGCGGCCGCTTCGATCTTCGGCTGGATGCTGACCGCCACCCGCACCACCGAGCTGATCGCGCAATGGGTGCTGACCTTCGCGAGCGAGCCGTGGCAGTTCCTGCTGCTGGCGAATGCGCTGATGCTGTTCGTCGGCTGCTTCCTGGAGCCCACTGCCGCGATCACGATCCTGGTGCCCATCCTGTTGCCGATCGTGCAGCACCTGGGGATCGACCCGGTCCACTTCGGGCTGGTGATGGTGTTGAACCTGATGATCGGCCTGCTGCACCCGCCGATGGGCCTGGTGCTTTTCGTGCTGGCGCGGGTGGCCAAGCTGTCGGTCGAGCGCACGACCATGGCCATCCTGCCGTGGCTGGTGCCGCTGCTCGGCTCGCTGGCGCTGGTCACCTTCGTGCCGGCGATCTCGCTGTGGCTGCCGCGGCTGCTGTCCTGAGCCTGTTTTTCCGACGACGACAAGACCCCCCTGAACGGAGACAACGACGATGATTCGCTTCGATGCTGCACGGCACGCCCTGCTGTTGGCCGCCGCCTGCCTGCTGCCCCTGGCCGGGATCTCGGCCTTCACCGCCTCCAACGCGCGCGCGGCCGACTACCCGACGCGCCCGATCGAGCTGCTGGTGCCCTACCAGCCGGGCGGTGGGACCGATGCGCTCGCGCGCGCCTTCGCCGAGGCCTCGCGCAAGCACCTGCCGGCCTCGATGTACGTCAGCAACAAGCCGGGCGCGAGCGGTGCGATCGGCTGGAGCTACGTGATCAACAGCAAGCCCGACGGCTACACGATCGCGGTGATGACGGTCGAGATCGCGACGCTGCCGCACCTGGGCCTCGCGAAGTTCACGCACGAGGATTTCATCCCGATCGCGCAGCTGAACGCCGACCCGGCCGCGATCACGGTGCGTGCCGATGCGCCGTGGAACACCTACGAGGAGTTCATCGCCGCCGCGAAGAAGGGCGACCTGAAGGTGGGCAACTCGGGTGTCGGCTCGATCTGGCACCTGGCCGCGGCGGCGCTCGAAGACCGCACCGGCGCGAAGTTCCTGCACGTGCCGTACCAGGGCGCGGGGCCGGCGGTGCTGGCGCTGATGGGCTCGCAGATCGACGCGGTGTCGGTCAGCCCGGCGGAGGTGTCCACCTATGTGCAGGCCGGCAAGCTGAAGACGCTGGCGGTGATGGCCGACCAGCGCGTGAAGGGCTTCGAGAAGGTGCCGACGCTGAAGGAACGCGGCGTCGACCTGAGCATCGGCACCTGGCGCGGGCTGGGCGTGGCCAAGGGCACGCCGCAGGACGTGGTCGACGTGCTGCGCGCCGCGACGCAGAAGACCGCCGCCGAGCCCAGCCTGCACGAGGCGATGGACAAGCTGAACCTCGGCTACGCGTATGCCGATGCGGCAGCCTTCAAGCAGGTGGTCGCACGCGACCATGAGACCTTCAAGGTGCTGATCCCGAAGCTGAACCTCAACAAGCCGTAGGAGACGACGATGTTCCAGATCTCTTCCTTCAAGCAGCTCGCCGCGGTGGCGGTGCTCGCGCTGTGCAGCACCGCCGGGCTCGCGCAGACCAAGCTGAAGCTGGCGCATGTCTACGAGACCAGCGAGCCGTACCACAAGCAGGCGCTGTGGGCCGCCGACGAGATCAAGAAGCGCAGCAACGGCAAGTACCTGATCGACGTGTTCCCGGCGTCGACGCTGGGCAAGGAGACCGAGATCAACCAGGGCCTGACGCTGGGCACGGTGGACATCATCTACACCGGCATGGCGTTCGCCGGGCGGGCGTACCCGCCGCTGTCGATCGCGTCGGCGCCGTTCATCTTTCGCGACTACGCACACTGGCAGAGCTTTCGCAACAGCGCGGTCTTCAAGGAGCTGGCCGCGGGGTATGAGAGCAAGAGCGGCGGCAACCACATCGTCGGCTACACCTACTACGGCCAGCGCCACCTGACGGCCAACAAGCAGGTGCTGAAGCCGGAGGACATGAAGGGCATGAAGCTGCGCGTGCCCGATGCACCGCTGTACATGATGTTCCCGCGCGCGGTCGGCGCGAACCCGACGCCGATCGCCTTTGCCGAGGTGTACCTTGCGCTGCAGAACGGCACGGTCGATGCACAGGAGAACCCGCTGCCGACCATCGAGGCCAAGAAGTTCTACGAAGTGCAGAAGTACACGATGCTGACCGGGCACATCACCGAGTCGCTGCTGACCATCGTGTCGGGATCGGCCTGGGGCAAGCTGCCGGCCGACGACCGCAAGCTGTTCGAGCAGGTGCTGTGGGAGGCCTCCACGCGCGCGAGCAACGACATCCTCGAATCGGAGAATCGCATGGTGGCTGATTTCGAGAAGGCCGGGCGCACGATCGTCAAGGTCGACCGCAAGCCGTTCATGCAGGCGGTGCAGAAGGCGGTGACGGCGCCTGATGCGCCGTGGAGCAAGGAGCTCTACGACCGTGTCGAAGCGCTGAAATAGCGAGTTCGCCGAGAATCCCGACGATTCGCCACTCGGCGTCGAAAGGACTCTCAGATGGATCTCGGGATCGAAGGCAAGTGGGCGCTGGTGTGTGCCGCCAGCAAGGGCCTGGGCAAGGGTTGCGCGCAGGCGCTGGTGCGCGAGGGCGTCAACGTGGTGATCACCGCGCGCGGCGCCGAGGCGCTGGAGGCCACGGCCGCCGAGTTGCGGGCGCTGAAGCGCGGCGAGGTGCGCAG